>JAZKFP010000124.1:0-6864 GCA_040386355.1 Pseudomonadota bacterium
GCAATTTCTCTTTCTAAACCACGCACACCGGCTTCTTTGGTGTAATAACGAATTAAATCACGAATTGCTAATTCATCAAAAGTTAATTCATTATCGCGAACACCATTACGTTTAATTTGTTTCGGAATTAAATATTGTTTGGAAATTGCAAGCTTTTCATCTTCTGTATATCCGGGAATACGAATGATTTCCATACGATCCAATAATGGCGCAGGAATATTCATAGAGTTAGCAGTACAAATAAACATTACATCTGATAAATCGTAATCTACTTCTAAATAATGATCACCAAATGCTTCATTTTGCTCTGGGTCTAAAACTTCTAATAAAGCTGAAGCCGGATCACCACGCATATCGCTGCTCATCTTATCGATTTCATCTAATAAAATAAGTGGATTACGCACACCAACTTTTGCTAATTTTTGAACAATTTTGCCAGGCATTGAACCGATATAGGTTCGTCGATGGCCGCGAATTTCGGCTTCATCACGTACACCACCTAATGCTATGCGTGCATATTGACGATGAGTTGCGCTTGCAATCGACTGCGCTAGCGAAGTTTTACCAACTCCCGGTGGACCAACTAAACATAACACAGGTCCTTTAATTTTTTTAACGCGCGCTTGTACCGCTAAATATTCCAGAATGCGTTCTTTAACTTCTTTTAATCCATAATGTTCGTTATCTAATAAATTTTGTGATTCCACCATGTCGTAATGCAAACGCGTTTTCTTTTTCCATGGAAGATTTACTAACCATTCTATGTACCCGCGTACTACAGTTGCTTCCGCAGACATCGGCGACATCATTCGAAGCTTAGTAATTTCAGCACTGGCTTTGGTCAGTGCTTCTTTTGACATACCAGAATCTTTGATGCGCTTTTCTAATATATCAACTTCATTGCGACTTTCGTCTAAGTCACCTAATTCTTTTTGAATAGCTTTTAATTGCTCGTTTAAATAATATTCGCGTTGACTTTTTTCCATTTGTTTTTTAACACGACCACGAATACGTTTTTCAATTTGCAGCAAATCAATTTCTGATTCAAGCAAACCTAAAACGTACTCAATACGCTCTCGCACATCCAAGATTTCTAGAATTTTCTGTTTTTCATCCATTTTCAAAGGCAAATGCGTAGCAATGGTATCTACCAATAAACTTGCATCTTCTAAGCCCATAACTGAAGTTAAAATTTCAGGCGGTACTTTTTTGCTGAATTTTACATACTGTTCAAATTGCGATCCAAGACTACGGCTTAATACATCTGCTTCTCGCTCATCAACAAAGACTGGAGAAATATCTTGCACACGAGCAATAAGATGCGTGACAACATCTTTCATTTCGGTTACTTGCGCACGTGTCTGGCCTTCAATCAAAACTTTCACTGTTCCATCAGGAAGTTTCAACATTTGCAAAATTTGGGCAACAGTTCCTACAGAAAATAAATCTTGATCTGAAGGCTCATCAACTAAAGGATTTTTTTGCGCGACTAAAAGAATTTTTTTTTCGCGCTCAAGACTGCCGTTCATCGCAATGTCTAAAGCTTCAATCGACCGTTGTCTACCAACAAATAATGGCAGCACCATGTTTGGATATACCACCACGTCACGTAGTGGCAATACCGGAAGCAAGAAACCTTCTGAATTAACTTCAAAATCCATAGTGGCTACAACTGGGTTAGACATGAAAAACTCCAGGATTGGCAATCTTCATTCTGTGAAAAATATCGGAAGGATGCAAACAATAAGCGCAGCAACACAGTCGAACCCAAGACTTAATACAGATATTTTCGCACTAAGTCTGTAGGTGATCGCACTTTTATTCCATCGCTGCTTTATGAGGACGGTTATCTCCACGATCTTTATTTTCAAAAATTAACATAGGATCTGATTCACCACGAATTACAGAATCATCCACGATCACTTTTGAAAGACCCTTTTCAGAGGGTACTCGATACATTGTGTCTAAAAGTACATTTTCAAGGATAGAACGCAGTCCTCGCGCCCCAGTTTTACGCTCCATAGCTTTCTTAGCAATGGTCTGCAAAGCTTCATTTCTAAATTCAAGCTCAACATTTTCCATTTCGAAAAGTTTTTGATATTGTTTAATTAATGCATTTTTTGGTTCACTTAAAATACGAATCAATGCAGCTTCATCAAGCTCGCCCAATGTTGCAACAACTGGCAAACGACCAACAAATTCAGGAATTAAACCAAACTTTACCAAATCTTCTGGTTCTACCGATTGAAATGATTGAGTAAGATTTTTTGCACCTTCTTTACTGCGTACTGGCGACACAAAACCAATACCGCTTTTTTCGGAGCGATCTCTAATAATTTTTTCCAGTCCTGAAAAAGCGCCACCACAAATAAATAAAATATTTGAAGTATCAACTTGTAAGAACTCTTGTTGCGGATGTTTACGTCCACCTTGTGGCGGTACAGAAGCAATAGTACCTTCAATTAATTTTAATAAGGCTTGCTGTACACCTTCACCAGAAACATCGCGAGTAATTGAAGGGTTATCAGATTTACGAGAAATTTTGTCAATTTCATCGATATAAACAATACCAATCTGCGCTTTTTCAACATCGTAATCGCATTTTTGCAAAAGCTTTTGAATAATGTTTTCGACATCTTCACCAACATAACCAGCTTCAGTTAATGTCGTTGCATCTGCAATTGTAAAAGGAACATTCAGTAATCGCGCTAATGTTTCAGCCAGAAGTGTCTTTCCACTTCCAGTAGGTCCGATTAGAAGAATATTACTTTTACCAAGTTCAACTTCACCATCAATGCCATCTTTTTTAACATTCACTTGATTTCGCAAACGCTTGTAATGGTTATATACCGCAACCGCTAAAACTTTTTTAGCTCGCTCTTGGCCAATAACATAATTATCTAATGTGGCTAAAATCTCGCTTGGTACAGGTAAACTGTCATTTGAACTTTCAGAAACTTCTTCCTGAACTTCTTCTCGAATAATGTCATTGCATAGATCAACACATTCATCGCAAATAAAAACAGACGGACCGGCAATCAGCTTTCTAACCTCATGCTGACTCTTACCGCAGAATGAGCAATAGAGAACTTTTCCCTCTTCATCTTTGCCATTTCGACTGCCACCCATGGTGATTCCCCGCTTGTTATGTTTTCAAAAAATTCTTCAAATAATATGGTTGAAGTCATTCTCTTAAAAGTGTGGCTTTATCAATCATTTTGCAAGTGTGAGCGAAGCAATTAGCACCATTTTGTAAACAAAATATAGGATGAACATCACTTTGTAGTAAATATGTCACCCGCTAAACGTTCCTTCTGCAATTGACTTATGAAATAGACTGATAATCAAGGTTAAAACTGATGAAATAAAAATTCACTTTTCAGCTTAACGACGTTGAATTAGTTTTATATCACTAAAACATTAGTAGATGAATGCAGGTCAGGTCGAATTTCATAATTAAAAAATTAAGATCATTGACCTGAATAATCATAAATAATGAAAATGCATTGGCAAAAGCCCAATATGCCTAAGGCAAACAGACCTTAAGCTTTA
Source organism: Pseudomonadota bacterium (assembly GCA_040386355.1). GTDB lineage: Bacteria > Pseudomonadota > Gammaproteobacteria > Pseudomonadales > UBA6940 > JAZKFP01. Next base: position 3,553 of record JAZKFP010000124.1, read on the forward strand.
AGAAAAATTCATTTTCATATAAAAATTTATCGAATTATTTTGCATTGATGGCTTCAGCATTAATGCGGGTGTCTAATACGGCGTCAATCAAACCATATTCCATTGCCTCTTTAGCCGGCATGAAGTAGTCACGATCAGTATCTTTTTCAACTTTAGATATAGGACGACCGGTATGATGCGCCATAATTTCATTTAACCGTCTTTTCATCGAGAGAATTTCTCTTGCATGAATTTCAAAATCAGATGCTTGGCCTTGGAAACCACCTAAGGGTTGATGAATCATGACGCGAGAGTTAGGAAGACAATACCGTTTCTTGGCCGCACCAGCGGTTAATAACAAGGCTCCCATACTTGCAGCCTGGCCTACACATAAAGTAGAAACATCAGGTTTGATAAATTGCATCGTATCGTATATTGCCATTCCAGCAGTAACAGAGCCCCCTGGTGAATTGATGTACAGATGAATATCTTTATCGGGATTTTCACTTTCCAAAAACAAAAGTTGAGCAACTACCAGGTTAGCCATGTGATCTTCAACTTGACCACATAAAAAAATAACGCGCTCTTTTAATAATCGCGAATAGATGTCGTATGAACGCTCGCCACGAGCTGTTTGTTCAACAACCATAGGGACGAGTGTTGCCTGTGGAGAAACAATTGTGTTGCTAGGCGCAATAATATTATTGTTGAGAGAGTTTATCATCCCTATTTCCTCATCTGCTTTAGTTAGTTACGCAACTTCACTTAATAACGCACTAGTGACATTGGGTTTGTATCCGGCTTTTACAACCCGAACCGGAACTTTAACATATCAAACGCATATGAATTTTCCTGCAAAATGCCGTTCACATGGTAGTAAAGGTTTTGCAAAAGGCATTTACTGCATGCTCATTCGCATGCGCCTAAGGAATAGCCAATCTGCATTCGTTATGGACTCTCTCTAAAGTAGAATATTCTTACTGGTTTTGCTTCATCAATTCTGGCAATTCAATCGGTTCATACACTAATTTTAGTTTGGTTTGCAGCATATCTATTGCTTGTTCATCAAGAGATAAAGCATACGCATGTTGTAATGCAGCATTTTGAGTTTCGGAATTTTGCATATCCGTACTTTGAAGGCTGCGGTAGATTTCTTGCAAAATTTCTCCAACTCGATCGTTATTTGGTTGTAATTTATTATCTGCAACAATTTTTCTAACCAACAATGCGTATCGAACTTGTTTTTCAGCTTCTGGAAAAAACACTTCTTCTGAGAAATTTGGTTTATTTTTTCCTCGAATATTTAAATTATTTAAAAATTGATCACGCATTTGACGAGCTTGCTGTCGTGTCAATTGATTAGGAATGGTAAAGGAAGTTTTGCCTGCAATTGCTTCAAGAATTGCCTTTTTCTGCACTTGTTTTAGTGCATTGGAAGATTGCTGTTCGAGCACTTCTCTAATCTGCTTCTTTGCTTCTTCTAAATTGCCACTTTCTACATCAAGGATTTGAACAATAAATTCTTCGTTTAATTCTGGTAAAAGTGCTTGCTCAACTTTCTTAACGGTAATGGCAAACTCTGCTGCTTTACCTTTTAAAGCTTCTGCTGGATATTCGTCAGGAAACTTTACTGGAAAAGTTTTGCTATCTCCAGCCGTTAAACCAACAATTGGTTCTTCAAAACCCGGAATCATTTTATTTTTACCTAGCTCAAGTACGAAATTTTCTGCTGTACCGCCTTCAAAAATTTCACCATCAATGCTGCCTTTAAAATCAATGGTCACTCGATCTAATGCTGTTGCTGAAGATTCACTATCAACCCATTTAGCATTTTGACCACGAATATCTTCAATAACTTTTTCAACGTCAGCGTCACTTACATCACACGTTGGTATTTTAACTTCAATTTCTGTGAGATCTGGCAAATCAAATTCTGGATAAACTTGTACCAACGCTTCAAATTTAAAATCTGCGCCTGGCTCGTCTACAACGCGTTCAATGGTTGGATTACCAACTGGATCTAATTTTTGATCGGTTAATGCTTGAAAATAATATTTGTTGATAATTTCAGTAACAACATCACGGCGCACAGTTTTGCCGTAGCGACGGCCAATTTCTGTCAATGGTACTTTGCCTTTGCGATAGCCGGATAAACGTACTGTCTTAGATAAATCTTTTAATTTATCTGTGAAAAGCGCATCTACTTCATTAGATGGCACACCTACGATAAGTTTTCTTTCAACACTGGAGGTAATTTCAACCGAAACTTGCATAACCAACCCCTTGCAATTCTAAATCTGAATAGGGAAATTTTTAAATCAGCCCAGGATATGTGGGTAGATTCATGTGAATAATGAGTTATTTTAAAGACAGATAAAGATAAAAACATCTAATTCTGGAGAAAAATTAAAATTGATTCAGTCCGAGAACAGGACAGAAAAAGAAATGGGGTGAGCGATGGGGATTGAACCCACGACCACCGGAATCACAATCCGGCGCTCTACCAACTGAGCTACGCCCACCACAAAAACGTTATGCCTTTTCAAATTAATCTTCACAGAAGTTATTCTTGAGTGAAAACAATTATGCATAAAGCATCAGACAATGTGTTAAAAAATAAAACTATTGACTGACTTCAAAAACTTGCACCATTTCGATAACTGTATCTTTTTCGAATCTTCTAGGTGCAACCTAGATCTTTTAACTCATTTTTATACAAACCGTTTTTAAATGATTAATTTGTATAAAATGTGAGATCAAATAATTCTGGTGCGCCTGGCAGGACTCGAACCTGCAACCCCCGGCTTAGAAGGCCGGTGCTCTGTCCGGTTGAGCTACAGGCGCAAGTGATTACCATAACCGACTCAAATTGTTTCTCTTACGCAAAAATACTATTCGCACGGCATTTAGTCTTATCTCATTCGCCCAAAACCTTTTTAATAAAAAAGGTTGAGCATGCTGCGCGGGCTTTTTTCGCGAAGGCCTACGAGAAAACAATCTGCATTCGGTATCAAATTTTTCAAATAAACTTTTGGTCGGGGTAGAGAGATTCGAACTCCCGACATCCTGCTCCCAAAGCAGGCGCGCTACCAGACTGCGCTATACCCCGATCGACACTTCAAGTGAGTCGGCGATGATAATGCAGCACTTCGAAGTGGTCAATCAATTTGATACATAAAAGCTTTATTTTAAATTTACTTGGCAATTTACAAACAGACTGACAGAATCCGCACTTCTATACCGTAATAAATGAGTTTTATCTCTAATTAACTAGGCTATTTTCATGTTCCCAGAACATCTGATGCGATTGGACGGTAAAAAAGTTGCTGAACA
>JAZKFP010000125.1:0-1754 GCA_040386355.1 Pseudomonadota bacterium
GCTCAATTGGAATTGATTACAACTATCGGCATTACATCGGTGAGAATTGGCAGATTCGCGGCGAAGTACTTTTTGAGTATTTCGGTAATGATGTTCGAGATAGCCCAATCGCTCGTAGTAACTACGAAGCGGAAATTGGTGTTGGTTTTATTTATATATTCTAGAGTGGCTAGCTCACAAATAGCCGGTATCGTGAATGTCCCGTTTGAGTTAGCGCAAATAATGTTTGCGGGGCGACAAAGCCCGCTTGCATTTGGAAGCGTTTTTTTCAAGTAAATTTCTGGCGTATCGTTTGGCTTGATCAATATCACTATAAAAAAATTTGGGGCTGTCGTAGATCATTGACCTGATCTAGGACAGCCCCAAAAATTTTTTTTACCGATTTTTTTGCTTCAATAGTTGCAACAGGAATTAATCCTAAAAATAAAACGTAATCGGTAGAACCCGTTGCTCGGCCATTATTTAAAAACAGGTATTTGCCTAGAACACGCTACCTCAATCATTAATTGAGAGAAAACTGCAAAGGTATAACACATTATGAGTCTCAATCTTGGTAAGGTAGTTATCAGTTTTCTACAAACTCATCCCGACCAAAAATTTACTGCGCGTGAAATTGCAGAATGGATATTTGAAAAATTTTCAGAAGAATGTCAAAGCAAAAAGCGTAACAGTCAATTTATTAATACAGATGCTGAATTATTGAATCAGCTTGTGGGTGAAATCGCCAGAGAGCGTCCGCAGTTACAGAAAAAGCATCCACAGATAAAAATAACAGAGGGGCGACCGCGACAATATTATTACACTGAAAAATCCGATATCGCAGAAATTGAACAAGCTGAGAAAATTGCTGTTGTTATATCAAATAATGAAAAACCTAAACACAGCGAACATGATTTATATCCGCTTCTTTCTTCGTTTCTTAAACAAGAGTTCGATGTGTATTCCAAAAGAATTGATGAAAAGCGTTCTTCAAACAAGCAAGGTATTAATGGTAATCGCTGGTTGCATCCGGATTTAGTTGGAATGGAAGATTTAGGTGCTGAATGGCATCAAGCTGTACGTGATTGTGTGAACCATTATTTTGATAAACGCACCAAGCTTTGGTCGTTTGAAGTTAAATTATTAATTAACCGATCGAATGTACGGGAATGTTTCTTTCAAACGGTTTCAAATTCTTCATGGGCTAATTTTGGCTATTTGGTTGCTGCGGTAATTCAAGGCGAAGATACACTTAAAGAGTTACGCATGTTGTTTGCAGCGCACGGAATTGGTTTAATTCAATTAAATGTTGATAATCCATTGGAAAGCCAAGTACTAATTCCAGCGCGAGAAAAAGATAATATAGATTGGGATATGGTTAATCGATTAACCTACGAAAATAAAGATTTTTTAGACTATGTGAAATTGATCAAGCAATTTTATCAGACTGGTGAAGTTAGAGAAACGGATTGGGATGGATTAATTCATCACAGCTAGATAAGTTTTCAATAATGCTGTCGGCGCGGCATGCGCACTAATTTATATTTGACTTTTAAACTTACGCCTTTGGCCTTAATTGCTAACAAATAGTTTTCAGGTCTAATTAAGAACGAAATAATTTATTATATCTCTATTACAAAATTAATTGGATTTCAATTGAGAAAGATATTGTGATTAATTGCCTCAAAGCAGCTATCTCTTGGTTATGCTCTCCATGAATCTAGTGAGAGATATACCCGTAGCGTTTGAAAATTAGGTTAAGTGAAACGGTTTAG
>JAZKFP010000126.1:0-7064 GCA_040386355.1 Pseudomonadota bacterium
TTTATTTAGCTTTTAGCTGCGAGCAGATTCTGTTAGAAAGTCTAAGGTTAAAATTATACGTATAAGCCACACTAGGCGCAGACTTTCTATCGCTCCCTGAGTTGTACCGATAAAAGTCATGATTGTATAAAACCATTGAAAGGCTTTTCATCATGATAAAATCTATTTTTGCCTGCCTGTTATTGTTAGTTTCTAACGCTGCGTATGCTGCTGAGATAAAATCATCCACTCGCTTATCGACTCCTGCATCATCAATGACCACACTACAAGAAAAAAGTGTGGTTGTTTGGTTGGGTATCGAAGCAGCAAACCATCAATTCAGCGTTTTAAATTCTGAACATTCATGGTCGCACTATTTACACGCAATGAGTGCTGAACAAGACTGGCGTTTGGTTATTCCTCAATGGGATGCAACAGATCGAGCAGAAGTCACTAAAACAACATTGCAGAATCTTACGCTGGAAAATGTGCAAAACATATCTCAACGATACGCACAGCCACATGATTCTCTTGTACTTGGATACGCTAGCCAAACTGCTGATAATCGATGGATCGTACGTTGGGTATTTGCCAATCAAAATTCTGCTCAACATCGGCAAATTGAAATAGCCGACTCGCAAAGTTTATTGCAAGCCATGATCAGCGATGTTTCAACAGCTGTTGCACAACTTCCAGAAAAACCTATTTCGGTAGCATCTACAAATCCATCCAAAAATTTTAGTCCGCATACTGGAGCACCAGACTTAACTGTTAAATCCAATACTGAAGTAGTAGATACAGAATTATCGAAAGAGGGATTTTCTTATGTAAAAGTGTATTCACTATCCGCATTTAAAGATTTGGAATCAGCTTGGTCTGAACTCAATGCAATTGATGAAATTGAATCGGTTGATGTAATACAAGTACAGGCTGATCATGTGACATTTTCCATACAACATCAGAATCAATTAACGGATTTGCTGGCCGTACTGGATGGACAACACACATTTCGCATACGAAATAATTCTTCGTCTTCATCCTCAAGTGATGCAGAATTAGATTGGATTCCTTCAGCTCCTTTAAAAATTGAATGAGTTAATTTTATTTATAATCAACGATATAAAAAGTCCATAGTAATATATAGCGAACGCATACAAGATTTTCATGGTCAAATGTTTTGTGAAAGGTGTTTTGTGGGAAAAACCATGCGGGCGAATAATTATTCTCCCCTACGGTATCCGTTAAAGATTGAGGTATTTTGGAAAGTAATGATTATTCGTAGGGGCGAATAATCATTCGCCCGTGCTGAATACTGCCTATTACTGATTGACCTGTTACTGATTAAAAAAGTTAAAAAGTGTTTTAGGAAAACTCATCTGTGTTGGGCATATATGTATTAAGTATTTAAAACAAATGCTTAATACATTATTCATCTCAACTACTGCATTTCAATTATCAAAATTTTCTGCGAGCACTATCACATTTCAATAAATACTCTGTTCAAATAGTTATTCAAAAAAAATCCAAGCTAGACACCTTAAACAGCAAAATGATATTTTGGCGCTTTCTATTTAAAGTTTGCTAATAACTTTGCATTTCTAGGGAAGAAGTATCATGATCATTTCAAATCGTCCTGCCAGTTTCACTACCCATCTATCATTGCAAGCAGCTTTAAATCCGTTACCAAAAATAGGGCGGTTGTATTTGATAATTGCAGCTGTCTTGAATTCACCAGCTAGATATGTTCAAGCAACAAATGTTGGGAATTTGAGGGGTAGTTATGCTAAACCTCTACTAAATTCTACCAAGTCTCATTTTCGTGGTTCTGCAACCCAACCGTATTTAAATTCAAGCCGAAGATTAGCCACTCCAAAGCCTACGGTTATCCCAGTTGTGGATGGCTTTATTCAAATGGACGAGAGCGGTAAGCTTATCTACAGAGGTAACGATGGAACAGTTGTTGAATTAAGCCTTAAAAAAGGTAATGGTGACACCCTTAATCCTGTAGAAGTTTTCCAGGATTTAAGTTTTGAACCGGGAAATTATTTTGGAGCAAAAGACTCAACTGAAAATCTAGTGTATGTCTTTCAGTTAAACCAAAACGGGTCTACTGACTTAAAGGCTGTGATGTATGCCTTAAATTGTGAAAATCAGCAACTCAATCAAATTGGTTTGACTGTCAACCAAAATCCAGCATTTGCTTGTATTACGGGAGATGTACAATTTCCTGAAAGCCGGAGTAGTGGATTATTCACTGGGATTATGTGTGAAAAATTCGGTAATAAGCCTAACGTTAATTCAATGGCGGCTGTCGGAGATTTCAATACAATCATGAGTGAAAGTAATAAAATAAGCTTTTACTATATTCCCGGTCGAAAAGGATACAGCTCTCAAATCGCAAGAAATCTGTACGACCGTTATTCTGAAATTACATTTGAATTAATGAGCGCACCTTGGGATGAAAGTTGGCAAGATTCGCAAGATTGTATAAATTTAGGAAATAAATATTCTCGCTCTTTTTATTATCCACCCGGCTATCACAGCATTGCTGCCCGTGTAGTAAATTCATCAAATGGGTATGCACAACATGAATTAGTTTATGTGACAAATACAAGCTCTTATGAGCTGTGGGAAAGACACGATGGCGCACGAGATTATGCATATCTTTCTTTCACCACAATAGAAGGGAATTTCGAATACCACTTTACGCAAGAAGCCATGTATTTTTATTACCCAAATAATAACAATACTGTTTATCGCATTGGCGATGACCAAGAGTCAACCATGATGACAAATGTACCCATTTCAAATAGAAATTTTAGTGTTTCTAACGGATACATTAGTACTGGCGCTAAAAATGTTCGCTTCATACCAGATACTCCTGCACCAACCCCAGTACCAACTATTGTACCCACACTAAACCTAACACCTTCACCAACGAATGCGCAGACACCTGCACCATCGATACAAACTAAAGCACCAACATCTATTACAACCACTCAACCAACAGAAATATCAACAGAAATACCAACACCGCCGCCAACCATACAACCTAACGAACCTACAATTACGCCCACTCAATTACCTACTCAGAGTACGAATGCTCCGACGCCGATTCCTGCAACGCCTCAACCTACAATTGCTGCTGAACCAATATTGGAAACAGAAAAAACCACGCCCGTAGATCAGATTATTGGATGGACATTAGGAGCTGCCGCGACATTATTAATCGCATTATTCACAAAAGTTGGAAGAATGACGCTTAACCATATTCTTTTATTTGCGTTTTCCCGACCTGATAGAAATGCCACTCTACAGATTCTTCAAAGAAAACATAATTCAAAGGAGAGAAAACAAGAATTTGAAAATCTAATAAGATTTTATAATGATACGGTTAATAATTATCAACCTTTAACTCGTTCAAGTTTTTTAGAGGCATTGATTGCAAATAATGCAATGAATCAAATTTTTGATCCTAATTCCACAACGGGCAAACGTTTAATTGCCTACTTCACTGCGCTTCATAATCATTTGCAAAATGATTTATTGTCTTTGGATACGAATCCCGATGAATTTATTAGCCTAAATTTTACACGTCGGATTCGAGATAGTTGTCACTCAAGTATGCGCGGCAATCAAACTCCACCGCAATTAAGTACTCATGAACAACGTACCAGAGACGATAAAATTATTATAGCGAAACAGATACAAGATGTTTTATTCCCAAAATTACCTAACAATGGCTCTAGGATCCAAATGCGGGATCAAGCTAAAGTTGCTCCGCAGCTTAGAAAAATGTTGGAAATTACTGCAACTAAATTAGCACTTGCAAGCATTCCACAACTTATCGCAGAGGAGCAAAGATCAAATCCCTCTTTTTTAAATAAATTAAGCAATGGCCAAAAAAGAATAGAAACTCACTATAATGCAAAAGTAAATTATGAAAGAGCTGATCAAAATTTAAATCCTAACGCCATTCATTTTCGAGCTGAAGCCAGTGCTCAAGCATTGGCACGAGAAGATTTTTTTCAAATAATTAAAGTTTTAAAAATATTTTCAGATGATGCTAGAAATATGAATAATTTAACGAGTCAGATTGGTGGAGATCCTGCTGATTCATCTCATCCAATATACAAAAAGAAAATTTATGTATTAAGCGATATGATGGCCTCGGTGGTATTAAATCAAACCAAGGAACGTTTGCAAGCTGTATTAAACATTCCTTCTTACAGTTCAACCACTATTAAAATTCAACCACCTCATGAGTTAAGTTCATTGCCTGGTTTTTCACGAAATCAGATGAATGGTTTAACCACTACTTTGAGCACATCAGATAATCCTTCAACAATTCCATTACCTAATTGGAATAACGTTACTAATTTTTTAAAGCAACCATAATTTTATAAAGATCGCTCGCCAAAGTCCGTATAACTTTGGCGGATTCGAATTAATTAAAACAATCTTCTTCATTCTTACTCGTCACTTGGATTTTTCATTTCCCTAGCACGATCGGTTCGTATTTATGTAGAATGCCTCGATTGAATTTTGTTGTTATTCAATCGTATATTCATTCATTGTCAACTGATGAGCTTTGCCTGTGATTGCGGTTCAACTCACTATGCCCGTGCAATACACCTTGCCTGTGCAATTTCAACGTCAATCGGATTTAGCCTCATTATGGGTTGGGCCTTCGCACGCGCCAGTTTTTCATGGCGTACAACATCTATTAAATAATCATGTGTCGCCTCTAATTATGTGGGGACCTGCATCGTCGGGCAAAAGTCATGTATTGCATGCAACTTGTCAGCAAGCCAGTGAACAAGGTTTGCGTGTTGGTTATTTACCCTGGAAAGAAATTATCAGCGGCGGGCCAACGGTTTTAGAAGATTTAGATATCTTGGATCTTTTAATTTGGGATGATTTCGATACGTTTTTTAACTCGACATCTTTGCAAGCGCAATGGGAAGAGGCGTTATTTCACACCTTTAATCGTTTGCATGAAAAGGGCGGCGTGCTCGTTATTGCAAGTCGAACACCGCCGCGCGAATGGACGATTGGATTGCAGGATTTATATTCTCGTTTATTATCTGGACCGGTTTATCATCTGCGCGCGTTAACCGACGATGAAAAAATAAAAGTGTTAATGCATCGCGCCAATCAACGTGGATTATTGTTATCGGAATCTGTCGGCAGTTTTTTATTGCGGCGTTTGAGTCGTGATTTGCATGTGTTGTGTCAGGCGCTGCAAGAATTGGATCGATGTTCACTGCAACAACAACGCCGCATTACTATTCCGTTTGTTAAAGAAGTGTTAGAGGCATTTTGATCCACTTTATAAACGCGCATATTTAATATTTTAGTTTTGCCCTAAACAATTTTTTGATGTGGCCTTTTCGATTTTATTCTTTTTTTGTTTTGCTCTCTTTTAGTTTTTAATTAAGGAAATCTTCTGTGTTAACTCTTGTGTGTTTCAACATCAACGGAATTCGGGCTCGATTACATCAATTGCAAGCCATTATTGATATTCATCAACCCGCAGTGATTGGTTTGCAAGAAACCAAAGTATCCGATGATATGTTTCCCATTGCAGCGGTTGAAAGCATGGGGTATCACGTCAATTTTCACGGTCAAAAAGGTCACTATGGCGTGGCTTTATTGAGTCGAGAAAAACCGTTGCAAGTCGTAAAAGGATTTCCTAACGATACGGAAGAAAGTCAAAAGCGTTTTATCGGTGCGGAATTTTCCTCATCGTTTGGCAGCTACTGGGTATATAACGGTTATTTTCCACAAGGTGAAAATCGTGATCATCCACTGAAATTTCCAGCCAAACAAAATTTTTATAGAAATTTAATCGAATATTTGCAGACGCAACATACTGCATCTGAATCGATTGTATTAATGGGAGACATGAATGTCGCTCCCTGTGATTTGGATATTGGAATTGGCGAAGTGAACGCACAACGTTGGTTAAAAGCCGGGCATTGCAGTTTTCTTCCCGAAGAGCGCGGATGGTTTGCGCGACTTGAACAATGGGGTTTGATAGATGTGTATCGGCATCATCATCCTTCAAACAATGCGTTTTTTAGTTGGTTTGATTATCGAAGTCGAGGTTTTGAAAAAACACCAAAGCATGGTTTGCGTATCGACAATGTTTTATTAACACCGTCACTTTTACAGCACTGCAAAAATGTTGGAATCGATTATCATATTCGCTCGATGGAGCGTCCTTCCGATCACTGCCCAATTTGGATTCAATTGTCTTAAACCGTCTACAGTGTATTAAAAGCATCTAAATGTAGAGTCGGTTATGCAGCTATCTCGTTGGCGTCTTACTAATCTTTTTTTAATGGCGGTATTATGCTTCCATGGTGTTATCAATCCACCGGTAGGCTGGGACATTATTGCTTATGTCGGCAGCGCACATTCTTTATTATTAAATGATAAAGCTGAAGTACACCGTCGTGCGTATCAGGATGTTAAAGCGGCTCTTAATCCCGAACTCTATAATTCTTTAATTACAGATTATTCAACGAAAGAACGACCGAGTAATTATCGTTCTACACTGGCGATAAATTCGGAAGCTTTTCATCAACAATTACCCTATTACAAAGTTCGACCTTTATATATTGGTGCAATCGCATTAATTATTCAGTTGGGTTTTAATCCGGCAATTTTTATTTTTTGTATTTCGTATTTAAGTGCATTAACTATTGGAATTTTATTATTTGAATGGCTGAAAAAAATTACAACACCAGGAATAGCATTAATATTAAGTATTTTTACGATGGGAATCAGCACTATTCCGCAATTTTCTGGAGTCGCAACACCGGATACGTTAGCAGCGGCATTACTAGTAAGTTGGGCATATCAACTGTGGTTTAACACGGCACGATGGGGATGGGTTTTAACTGCTTTTGCTTTATTGCTGACGCGATCTGACACATTAGTTTATGTTTTACCGTCATTATGGATAACGCTGTGGTGCAGAAATAATTTAAATGTGCGTCAAACCTTTACAATTTTCCCAATTGCTTTAACGCTGGGTTTATTAGCAATGTATGTTTTAGTTGCAAAATGGGCAGGGC
>JAZKFP010000127.1:0-2210 GCA_040386355.1 Pseudomonadota bacterium
TGGTATAAATTCATTAATAAAATAAAAAATTCGGTTAACTCAAACTAATTTGTACATCAACGCCAGCTGAAAGATCTAACTTCATTAGCGCATCTACGGTTTTATCCGTTGGATCAACAATCACGACAACGCGATTATGTGTACGAATTTCATATTGGTCTCGCGCGTCTTTATCAGCGTGCGGAGAAACTAAAATCGTAAAACGCTCTATTTCTGTAGGAAAAGGAATGGGTCCTTTAACCTGAGCTCCAGTCTTCTTTGCCGTATTAACAATCTCAGCTGCCGATTGATCAATTAAACGATGATCAAAGGCTTTAAGACGAATTCGGATTTTTTGCTTCTGCATGAATCGCTCCGATAGCGCAAAAAAAACCACCAACGTAACCAATTACTGGACGATGGGGGATTTGGTAATCAGCGTTCCAGAACGATGCCTGGATTGTTTAATTTGTAACGTCTATCAAGGGTGCGAACTTTACTGAGGTTTTTGATCTTTTTCAAGTCGAATTTGAAAAATAATCAAGTTTTTTCAATGTGATTTTAAAAGAAAGTTAAAACGTTAGAGATGGCTAATATTCACAGCTCCAAAGTACCTAATCAATAAAGACCTGAAACCACTATTAAAATTGCTTTTTAGACCCTTACCTTGAGAATGAAAAGGAAATATTTTAAAAGCAATCATTCATAGCCCTTAAACAACTAAAGAATATTTAGGAGATTAATCATGAGCAAATCAAAACTAAACCAGGAAGAACAAGATATTTTGAAAGACTTTGAAGCAGGAGAGTTTCAATCGAAACTTAGCACGCTTAGAAAAAAATCTCTTCAGGGCATTGCCGTAGAAACCCTTAAAAAAGATAAGCGTATTAATATTCGAATTTCTACTCGCGACTTAGAGGCTTTGCAAAGAAGAGCGTTTGAAGAAGGAATTCCTTATCAAACTTTAGTTTCAAGCATTCTTCATAAATACGCTTCTGGTGGACTCACAGATTCAAGATCTGGTAGAGCTTTGGACAGTAACTTGTAAAATACAAACTATTTATAAAGCTTCCACTCAAATATAAAAGGCAGTGCATTTACAACCTTTTATATTTTTTCTATTTATATATTCGTATTATAAAGTTTTTGCAATTCGCGCAGCTCGATCTTGTGGATTAGGATGCGACGATAATAATCCACCACCTTCATTTCCCAACTTTCTTAAGGCAGTAACAGCAGTTTGTGGATTACGACCATTTTTCTGTAAATAACTTACACCATAGTCATCGGCTTGCTTCTCTTCATTTTGCGAAAATTGCGCACTTATAACTCCCTGGGAAAAATCACCAATAGCAGATTGCGCGATCTGTCCAGAAACTCCTCCAAACGCAGCGACACCTTTACGTGCAGCAGAAACCGAGTAAGCAACCTGTGCAGCTTTTTTACTATGACCATGAACTACATGCCCTACTTCATGACCAATAACAAATAATAACTCGTCATCGTTTAGTTCATCCATTAATCCTGAATAAACGCGCACGCTACCATCTGCTAATGCGAATGCATTCATCTCGTCTTTTAAATACACCTTAAAATTTAAAGGTACACCATTTTCACTTTTTAAATTGGCAACCAAACGCTGCAAACGTTGTTGATAAGCATTACTCGCAGGTGCTAATTGATTGTTTTTATCTTGCTCAGCAACAGCTTGTTTGCTTAACGTACGAATTTGATCATTACTTAGCGTTGCAGCTTGATAAGCATCAATTGCTGCTGAAGAAGCAAGATCCAAATTTAAGGAATCACAACTGCTGATGCTGAAACTTAAAACACTTACACCTATCATTTTACGAAACGTTAATTTGAACAACGTATGTATCTCCAATCAAATTAAGCGACAAAAAATTATTCATCGCAAGATGTACTTAAATTTTTTCTGATCATATACCATTAATACAAATAATTTCTGCAAGAATTTTCACAACTGTACGGGGTCATGAAATAAAATTTTGTTAATGTCACACCTCATCTTTTGAACGCAGGCAATTTTTAATTTGCATTTAAGCTTTTATATAAAACAAAGAAAACATGAAAAAATATTTGATATTTTTCGATAGATATAAAAAAAGGCGATCATTTGATCGCCTTTTTAATTCTTCATTTTAATAAATACAAATTATTTTAGGACTTTAGCAACGACGCCCGCGCCAACTGTACGGCCACCCTCACGA
>JAZKFP010000128.1:0-3073 GCA_040386355.1 Pseudomonadota bacterium
AACAACTTTGGTACCTTCTTGCACATACATTTTTGATCCGCCCATGCGCCAGGCTTTTTCACTAATTGGAACTTCATCTTTCAAACTCACACGGCCTTGTTCAATTTCCCGCTCAATAACATAAGAGGTCATAATTTTAGTCAAACTTGCAGGAGGCGTTTTTTCCTCAGCTTTGCGACCAACAATTGTAGTCCCTGTGTCTGCGTCAATTAAAAAATAATTGGTTGCGCTAAGCTCAGGTGCCGCTGGAATGAGTGCAGGCTCTGCATATCCCTGCATAGAAAGACAAAGCGCTGTAAGAGCACTCATCATATAAAATCCAAATTGAGCTTTTCTTCTTAAAAGATAATTAAAACGCATGGATGACAGATCCCTTGATTGATTCAGATACGGTGAAAAAATAAGTATACATACCTGCCTCACATTGATTTTCCCGCAAAATGTCGTTCGCAGGGCAGTAAGTGTCTTGCGAACAACATTTACAGCACTCTCACTCGCCTGCTCACATATTTTGCAATATGCTCCGCGAGCTTTCGCCGTAAGCCCTTTAATCAAAAGACTTACGGCGAAACCAATGTGCGTTTGGTAGATAGACTAACGTGCCAAACAAGTTTTGGCCAAGTATTTATATGAATGCAGAAATATAACTGTTTTTTAGAATTTTGTACGTAGCTGCGAAAGGAATGTTTTTAAACGATCGGAAATAAATAAAATGCAGAAATTTTGAATGGAGATGACAACGCGTCATCTCCAGATTTTAGTTTTAACAGATTTGACTTTCAGAAAGAATATTAGGAACGCATGTGGTTTGAGAAATTTGAGTATGGTTTCCATGGAAGGATCGAACAGCAGATTGTACACGATCGTAATGTGCTGCCGGAACTGGTCCTACTAAAACTTTATGCATTCCATCCATTAATTGAATTCTTGATTCTACCGTGGATAACTGATTTAACGACATCCAATTTTGAATTTGCTCAAGTCGTTGTTGTGCACCTGCTTCGGAACGAAACGCTCCAGCTTGCAGTGTCAGTGCTGTGGTTTGTGAAACAGTGGGGTTTTTAGATTTACTTAAAGATTGATAGGGAGGAATCGCTCGTATTTCAACGTTAGCCATACCTTTTTCAATAAATCCTAAGGCTTTCGCAGCGGCGTATGATAAATCAATCACTCGATTGCCATGAAAAGGTCCGCGATCATTTACTTTTACAACAATTTTTTTCTGATTATCTAAATTGGTGACTTCGACATAGGTAGGTAAAGGCAAATGTTTGTGAGCGGCGGTTAATTCATACATATCGTAAGTTTCCATAGAGGAAGTTTTACGTCCATGGAAAGGTTTACCATACCAAGAAGCAAGGCCACGTTCTACAAAACCTTCTGAAGTATTCAAAACTTCGTATTTTTTGCCAAAAACTTTGTAAGGTGAATGATTGCCATACCGGCTTGGAGTTAAATATTCTTGAGCTATTGGTGTTGGTTTGTGTGGTGCTGAACCTTGATGTACAGAACATGCATTAAGAATTATGAACCCAGCAATGGGAAGAAAACGGCAAATAAAAACTTTTAATAACTTCATGATCAGCCTTTTTAAATTAACCTATATAAGCTCAAATAATTTAAGTCATTAAAAAACAATAACTTAAAATAATTTCCTTGCTAGCGCTGAGAGTTTTTATTAAGGTCGAACCTTAAGCTTAGACAGACATGTAATAAAAAAGGTGATCCAGTTCTCAGCTCTGTGTTCAGCGAGCTTACTTAAGTAGACCGCAATCTTAAGCAGGTCTTTGGTTTCAAATTGCACAACTTTTTTCTTGTTTGATTTTTTCTGAGATGTTTTGTGCTAATTGGTATACGGCCATTGCATAAAGCTGACTATGATTGTATCGCGTAATAGTATAAAAATTTGGGTATCCAAGCCAATATTCCGGACCTTTTGTACCTTCAAATAGAAACAATGCGAACTTCTCGGCCTTAGCATTATAAATAATACCTAATTCAGTTAAATCTTTTTGAGAAAGCGTTAGCTCAAGACCTTTGTTTGAAGCAGTGTTTACTTTTTCACGTAATTTTGAATCAACTGCAATACGGTCAACAGTTGGAGCGCCTGCTTGCCAGCCATGTTCTTTAAAGTAATTGCCTACTGAACCAATCGCATCAATTGGTGAATTCACTAAATCAATATGTTTGTTGCCATCAAAATCAACCGCAAAATTTCGGTAGCTTGACGGAATAAATTGAGGATATCCAATAGCGCCGGCGTAAGAACCTAAAATTGAGCTTGTTTCAACCTTTAATTCACGCGCTAATAAAAGATATTCCTCTAACTGTTTAAAAAAGAAATCGCTGCGTGGAGGATAATCAAAAGCTAAAGTGGAAATTGCATCGATTACGCGATACTTACCTTTAAATGTACCAAAGCGCGTTTCAACGCCAATGATGCTAATCATAATTTCAGCGGGAACACCAAATTCTTTTTCTGCTTTTTGCAAAGTCGCCTCGTGTTGTTTGCAAAAATTAATGCCTTTCTTGATTTGATCAGGTGTTACAAAAATAGGACGATATTCAGCCCATGTCTTAGTTTTTTCTGCAGGGCGTGTCATTGCATCAATAATCGATTGTTGACGATATGCATCTCCAAATGTTTTAGAAAGATGTTCTTCAGTGAATCCATGTTTTTGCATCATGTCATTTGCAAAAGCCGAATAACTTGAATGAGCAAAATACGATTTAGGTTTTTGTGCTTCTACTTTTTTTACTTCGGCAATTGCAAAATCGCTCGCACTTAAGGTGAGTAAACTAAAAATACAAGTTCGAATAAATTGCGCCGTTTGGGAATTCATCATGCGAACAACACGCATTAGGTTCTCCTTTCGCTGAGAAATTTTAATTTAGAAGCAGAGCTTATCTCATATCTTGTAATGTGCAATTTTGACAAAGCCGTTGAAGCTTCGCGCAAAAAACAGATTGATACGTCTCATGTGTCATACAAAAAACACAGATGAATTTAATATGAAGCAAGCGGTTTTTGTTTGCTGGCCATGATCAAGCCGAAGCCTGTCATTAGAGTTAC
>JAZKFP010000129.1:0-9228 GCA_040386355.1 Pseudomonadota bacterium
GCGGCGGTTGGCAAATGTTCTTCAAACAATTTTCCATTTACGTAAGGGAAAGCATTGAGGCTTTCGTTGATGTTGCGAAGGCGTTTTTCTTTGGGCGTATTGAGCACTTCAAACAGTTGCGATAATGTTGCTGCCAGGTCGCTGCCGTCTCCTTCAGTGGTCAGGTCGAGGTAATCGTAAAAAATTCCTTTCTCAAAAATGTTGGTGTCGTCTGCAAACAGTAAGAAAACAAGCCTGACCAGGTACAGTTCCAGTACGTGTCCTTCATACCCTATGTCCTTTAATTTGTCGTGCAGTTTGCCCATCAGCTCGGCTGCCTCGATGTTTACAGGATCCTGCTCTTTATACGTTCTTTTTTGATAGCCGGCAATAAAGCCAAAGAGGTGCACATTATCTACCAATTTCGTGAGGGTAAATTCGTAATGCTGATTCTCTTCAAGATCATATAATTTGAAGCGCTCGAAATCGCTTACGAGTATGTAGCGCGGAAGTTCTTTTTCGGCTAAGCCGGGGAAATAATCTTTGGCCTGTTTGTAAGCTTTCTCCAGGTTCTTACCGCGACTTTTGTGTTCGATGAGGATGACCCCTTTCCACAGCAGGTCGATGTAACCCTGTTTGTCGTTTAACTTTTTAACCTGTTGCTCAAAGCTCGCGACCCGCCGGCGGCTAATGCCAAACACATTGAAGAAATCGTCCCAAAAGCTTTTTGCTTCTGCGTCTTCGCTTATTTCATTTTGCCACTCTTTGGTAAAGGTTGTGGCCCGGCTTTTTATCTCATTCCAGCTTAGTGGCATTTACATAAGGGTTAGCTGTAAATATAGCTTAAAACACGTGAGCATTGTTATCTGCGAGCCTTCCAATAAAAGCATGATAACTACTCCCCCATGACGGCCACCTAACAGTAGTAACAGAATTCAATGGACAATTCAAAATGAGAGAGGCAGGATGTAAGGACGCGAAAAAGGGCTATTAGCGAATACAACCAGGATCTTAAATCTTGTACACACATGTCCACTTAGTATTTGATTGAGTGGACATGTGTCTTCTTCTTTCTCAAAGGGCTTTTTTTTCTTTCAAGGTCGCAAACGTGCACACCATCGCCGCATTGGGATTCTAAATAACAATAGTAATTATCTACGTCGAAGGCTTACTTAGCGGTCAGGAGTTTCTAACGGAGGCAAGAGCTTGCAATGCTTGTACCTCAGGATTTAAGTTGAATTCAGGTGTGACAATACTAAATATATATTTTGCAGGGTTATATGTAAAAGAGAAACTATTCAAATACAAACATTATTTTTATTGCCTAACATATTAAGCGTTTAGCTGATTTCTGTAAAAGAAGAAACTGGTAATTTTTACAACTCACAGAAATACGGTGAATACGCCTACGCAACAAGCGTGGGCTGTAGTCCGTATGGAGTTGTGGGTATACCAGTACCTTTCTTTTCAGACGTGGCTATCTGTCCCACGTTTTTTTATTCTCCAAACTGCTGAAAGGGACTACGGCAAATCAAAATTTAAATCATGTTTTTTCAAAAAGTTTTACTCTTCGTGTCCTTTATGGTATTCGCTTGTTGCATAAAGGCGCAAACAAGTCTTGAGATATACAACAACACTAATAAAGATGTGTATGCGGCATACGCCTATTGGGATAGTCCCAATGCAAGTTGGACTTCAAGAGGATGGATAAAAATCGTTAAGTATTCTACTACCACGGTTGATCTCGGAAGTTATATGGGAGATTTCTTTGTACATGGGCACCAAAGCACCTTATTAACAGATAAAACCTGGGGATATGGCTATTTATTTTGTACGGATCCAAAGGATAAATTTGAAATGCGGTTTTCCGACCAAATTAATTGCCAAAAAAATAGGAAGGGGTTTACAAAAACTTTAATACAGAAAGGAATCAACAAATGGACATTCAATCCCTAATTTTTTACTCTAAACTTTTTATAATGCCCTTAATAAAATATGCATTTTTATTTTTGGTCTTTTTTGGTTGCAATGACGAACACATTCAGAAAAGGTCAGAAAAAAAATGGAGTATAGAAGTAAATCCAAATATCAAACCTTTACCGGAGAATGAGGTGCCAATTTTTGAAGATGATAGCAGCACTAAATACTTAGCTGATTCCGTGTATCACTTACAAAAAAGGTAATCAATATTAATATTTGACTAATAAACGAAGTCTCGAAACCAGACGAATTACAACTGGCGCGACGACTGCGCCTACAATTGTCATTCTCCCTCACCTATTCGATTCTGAATTGAAAAGAGTGAATTCAATCATACTAATATTATTCACTTTTACCTCCGATTTTTTGTGAATTACACTCCGGGTGGCACAATTAATTGTGGATTAAAAAAGTGTCAGCGAGCTCATCCCGTCAATTACCAGGTTCTTACTGGATTGATGGTGAATTTAGATTTGTTGCCAAAGTTTAGGCATTGATTATGGATTCAAGTAAGGAATGGATTCTTCAATTGAAAAAAGGGAAGTCGACCACTATGTCAATGAACACCTTCGTTAAATAATTGAATCTTGAATAAAACTGGGTGTGAGAAGTGAGATGTAAAAAACACCACTCAATACGATTGAAACACAGACGCATTTATCATTACTATCAATTCAGGCATCCATTCTCAATCCCAAACAATAATAGCAGTAATTGAGCCAACCAACAGCACATGCTGAATTGATTTGTGAATTCAAAGATTACGAGGTTTAATTGAAGCACGGATTACTGAATTAATTTTCGATTGATAAATGGGGCCAGATTATGCATTGGCTACCAATGTATTTAAGGGATTCCCCCTTCAATTGAAAACATTGACGTGGATCATTGTCCAATTAGCAGCCCTATTTAAGAATTTATGTTGAAGTGAAGTCTATGCGAAAATTTACCTTCAGCAAATGTCAGTTCAATTAATTAATTGAAACTGTAATTAAAAATCCCAGACTTTGTATGTTACGCCAATTATTGGGAATGATACAGAGATGACGCTTGAATTAAACGCCGTGCCGAGGCTTCTTTAGTTAATTAGCATTAAGGAATGAATTCAGTTGCAGTTCGGGCCAGAATTATGAGGCTGACTGTCTTGTAATTAGGTATTCGCTCTTCAATTGCAAACAGTGACGTAGAGCATTGTGCAAGTCAACAGATTTTTTAAAGAAGTGATGTTGAATTAAAATCTGTGGGAAAATTCAGCCTGAAATAAATGCCAGTTCAATTAAACGAATTGATTTGCAATTGGAGCCCGGTAATTATGGATGATTGTGCCAATTACTGGAAATGGTAAAGAATTGTGCCTTGGATTAAACCGCGCCCAAATTCACTAATCAATTAGCAATTCAATTGAAAAATATTTACCAAACAAACGTTACCCACGCGCATCATCGTGCCAATAACTGGCTTATGTCTGAATTGATTTCTTAATTAAGACGCCAGGATTAAATTTAAGCAGCTGATTACTGTATTAATTCTTCAATTGATGCTCGGACCAGACTGTGAGCTTGACTCTAGAGGTAATAACGGGATTCCCACTTCAATTGAAAACGTTGACGTGGAACATTGTGCAAATTAGCAGCTTTATTACGAATTGATGTTGAATTCTAATCAATCGAAATTTAGCTTCAACGAATACTAGTTCAATTAATCAATTGAATCTGCAAGGAAAAATCACTGCCTTTGAATTATTGTGCTAGTTACCGGCTTATGTCTGAGTTAATCTGTGAATTATGACCGCTGGGTTTAATAAAAGCAGCACTGAATACTGAATTAACATTCAATTGATGTTCGGGCCAGAATTATGTGGCCGAGTATCGTGTAATTAGGTATTCGCTCTTCAATTCAAAACAGTGACTTGGAGCATTGCGCCAATTAGCTGCATTAAGAATTGATGTTGAATAGAACTCTGCGCGAAAATTGAGCGTAAACAAATACCAGTTCAATCAATCAATTGAACCCTATTAAAAGTCACCGGCTTTGATTATTGTGTCAATTAGCGGAAATGGTAAAGAGTTGATGCTTGAATTAAACCCCGTGCCGAAATTCTTTAAATAATTAGCAATTCATTTGGACAACTCCTTTTTAAATAAGAAACACTCCCACGCATTATAGTGCCAATTACCAGCTTATTTTCAAATTGATTTGTGAATTAAGACCACTTGGTTTAATGTAGCAGCACTGGATACTGAAGTAATTCTCAATTCATGTTCGGACCGGACTCATGCGGTTGACTATTGATGTAATTAAGGGATTGGCGTTCAATTGAAAACATCGATGTGGATCATTTTGCCAATTACCAGCTTTATTAAAACAACTGATGTTCAATTAACGCTGTGGGTAAATGTACCCTAAAAATACCAGTTCAATTAATCAATTGAATTGGCAATTAAAAGCCGGCGACTTGGATGATTGCACTAATTACAGGAATGACAAAGGATTGATGCTTGATTTAGACCTGGTGCCGAAACTCTTTAGTTAATGACATGTCGTGCAAAAACATGATCATTTTCAAGGTATTCTTCGATCACCTCCAAACTGGAGAAGAATAGGTTTCTTGTAACGAAACGTCAAATCAAAAATTCCGTGTTGCACGTACACTTCTTCCCTTTTTTGACTCGGTAGGCATTTAAAATAATCGTGTATACATCTTTAAGTTCCCTGACACAGACGCGCATTTCTGTTCCAAGTCCGGATGTAAAATTGAACGTCTCTCCTACGTGTTTTTCAAATAACTCATGCAGGATTTCGTTCTCGTAGATGTCAATTGTTGCTTTCAACCGAGCCACTTCCGTTTGATCTGTAGTACCCTCAAATTCTGCATTTAATACTATATTCTCTACATACTCGCTCAAGGTTAGTCCAAGTTTACCAGCTGCGTTTGCGAGTTTTAGTTTCACCGGCGCCTTACATTTAAAACCTATGGTAACCTTTCTGGTGACGGTTTCTAGTCCCTCTAAATTAAGAGCCATTGGATTTTTATTATTTAGCATTTTCATTTTTTTACAAAGTTTCTTCTTTCGGGGGAGTCAAATCCCAGTTAACTGGTATTATAGACAATTAGTCTGCATTAATCTGGGTTAGTCGGGGTTAATCTAGGTTAACCGGGTTAATCTGGCTTATTCAGGTTACCAGATTTTGTCATCATCATGACGAGTTAAGATTGGGCCATCAGAAGGAGATTGACATCGATAATAAAAGTGCGAACCGATGATCGAGTCTTAGCACTTGTAATGAGACCGGATGGGGTATCAAGCTTAAGGTTCTCCCAAATGCTCGTAGACAATTTGCACTTGCTTTGGGGTTAACACCCTTTGCCCAACGGCAAGATTTAAGGTAGGGATCTTGTTTATCCATTTGATAAAAGTATCATAATGAACTTTGTATTGTTTTGCAAGTTGTGTTTTTGATGATGCGGTTGCTTTCATAAGAAAATTTTATGTGTAACAAGTGTAACAGTTGTAACGGTTGTGACACCTGTTACGGGTGTTACAATGATTTTTCTATCGTTCTCTTTACTTTCATGTGGCTGGTATCTAAAGATTTTGCAATCGCCCGAAATGAAAGCTGTGGATTGTCGTTTTTCATATCGAGAATTTGTTTCTCCAGTAGTTTTTTCTCCGTGGTCGTAGCTTGCCTTAAATGTTCCGACTCGTCACCATAGCCTATAAATTCAAATTTTAAAAAATTTTCAGGCTGGTCTATGCGACAAACGATAATGTTGTCGGCCTCATAATATTTGGGGGTTGCTCTGGCCTTCAACTGTTTTATATATCGCGTTCGGCCATCCTGGTGACTTGCTCCAATCGTGAAAACACTATCGGAAAAATTTGCCAGTTGTTTACTTCCCGCTAAATCATTAATACTGAGAGGAGCATCGTGGGGTCGTTTTGGCGTATGTGCCAATATCAATATTGATAGGTCATATTCCCTTTTAAGCTCAACTAATTTTCGCATTAAAGGCAGGGCATCTTTCGCCGTCTCAGTGGATTGAGTTTTTAGAAAAGTGATATTATCTACAATTAGAATTTTGCACTTATATTTTTGTAATTGTGTTTCTAATTCTGTAAATAATTTGTCTTCAAAATCTTCATAGTCGGTGTACTGAGTATTGATAACAATTCTTTTAAATAATGGATCGAATGAATAATTGTTCTCGTAATTTTCAGAGTACCGCTTTTGGAATTGCTTATCACTTAGCTCGAAATCCATATAAAATATAACTTGCTGTTGAGCTTCTAATCTAAACCCTGGTATCTGTTCTCCTCTACTAATGGAATTTCCAATTTGAACTGCAAGAATTGACTTTCCAACATTGGTATCTGCAAAGAGAATACATACCTCTCCCTCATGCCAAAATTCGCTGAATAACATTTTTGGTACAGGCTTGAGTTTCGCGTCGTCAAGGCACTGGCTACCAGTTCTCAATTGTATTAGTGAGTGGATAGGAGAAACTAATTTTTTCTTATAAGAAAAACGCGGAGTTTCATAAGAATAACCACTTCTAAAACAACTTGATATTTCGTCACGTTTAAAATCTTCTCGGACAAAAATATTTTCCGCATACACAACTGAGGTGTCGAGGGGCAGTCCCGAGCGACTACATTCTAACGCTAGTTTAAACACATAGGAATTTCTGCTGCCATCTAAAAACGAATCAGAAAGATTTACCGTAAAGACGGCAGCAGCAAACAAAATTTGATCCTTAGTAAGGGTGTTCAAAAGATATGGACCGACATTGCTATGCGTAAAAATTTCTTTATCACTTCCTAAAAACATGAGTCTTGAAACGTCCTTGCATTTCGTATCGATAAATCTTTGGTAGTTGAGAAAATAGTAATATCCTAATTCAGTAAAGTGTTTATTATGTAAACTCACATCTGGCGAAATTTTTACAATAACTTTCAACCCTCTCCCACCTGGACTGGTAAATGCAACTAAAGTGAACCGATCTGCGTGTATTTGCTTCTTTAGCAAGTCCAAATCTGGTACATTATCAAAATCAATTTGAATCAGTCCCGTGTGACTTACAAAATTTTTGCCTATCCTGCTTCCGTTAAAAACGCCAGAAAGAGTTACTGCAGGCAGCTTCTTTTTCATTGCGTCCTTCACAGCTTTGTCCTCCTCTCCTCGAATCAAATCCACCTGAGTTTTCAACTTCTCAGTTTCAACTATTTTGATTAGTTCCGCCAGCGAGACAAGCGAATTGGTTTCGTCGAAAATGCTCGGGTAGTAGGACAGCTTAAATGTGTCTAGGGCGCTCATTGTACACCCCCTTTTTTAATTTTCAGAGATTCAAATCCACCGGCCTCTATTTCGTCCTTGGTAAGCTTTCTGCCTTCCATAAGCCAAAGAGTTAAGTCTGCTTTTTTAAAATACAGCTTTTTACCTCTCTTAATAAAAGGGATTAAATTTTTGCTTGTAAATCCGTAAAGAGTTTGCTTCGCAAGGTTTAAGAATTTACTGGCTTCGTCTACCGTAAATATCTCCTTAGAACCCGCTGGTGGCTCCTCAATTGCCTCATTTAAAACTTTCCGGATTATTTCTTGAATTAGTTGTTCTAATTCGCTGTGCGTGGTCAGGATAATTTTGCTCATATTGTTATTTTTGACAAATTTTCAGTCAAAAATGAGCGGTGGGGGGGATTGGTGGGTACCCGATATTATTATGGTTATTTCTTAACGGTGTTGTTTATCTTATCAATAATCGATTGACAGCCAAGCTTTTCAAAATAATTTCTTACAAATTGCAGATCTGAAATTGTTTGGCTATCTGATAGACTTAATGGTGATCCCAACTTTTTATATATTTCAGTATTCTTGATATTACTTGCTTTCGTCTGTTTGCCAGTAACGAATTGGATAAATCTGGCTATTTCTGTTCGGTCTGCATTAGAAGCATTAACTCCAATTTCGTCTAGTAAATAAGAAATTGCCAACACCTGCCGTGGTAGTGTGAAGCCTTTATCATTTTCTTCCGGTTTAATGTTTGTGGACTGGTGATCTAAGAATCTTTTAACCAGGGGCAGATGCTTGTAGTCTAAAAACTCCTTGTATTTGATACAAATTTCCTCCAGGAAAACTTTGAATTTAAGAGTATCCCCTTCAAAAGTTGCTCCGTGGTGATAGCTCAAAAATTCATTTATCTCCATGATATCGGTGAAATATAATTGTAGAGAATAAAACAGGTCATAGTAAGCCTCGTCAAATTTGTGCAGTTGATAAGAAGATCCATATTCAATTACAGTTGCAAAAAGAGCATCTCTGTTTTGGATTAAGAAGTATTCCGGGATAGGAAAACGATCAAGACTCCTAGCAAGCGCCAAATCGCTGGGGTATCTACTTACCTGGTAGTTATCAAGGTAGTCACCGTTGGTGCCATCAAATGCGACAGTAAAGACTTTATTTGAAATTAATATACTCTCAAGTGCAGGCTTGAATATATCGAGAATAAAACGCCTGTCGAAGTCTTTGAAATTTATAGCCAAATGTTGAAAAATTAAGCCAGTATCTATTGTATATTTCCCAGCAGCTTCAATGGAAGGATTTACCATAAAAATTATTCTGTTTTTGTCTGGTCTATTTGAGTCTTTAATATCATAGTTTCCTACAAGGCTTTTAAAACTTTTGGTAAGCTCTACCACCTATTACGATGGCTTTTGACGCTTTGGCATTCGATATTTGCAAGTTTCGGGACTTTTATTCCATCTGGAATTGTTTCCACTAACTCTAATTGCTTTCTACAAAATGGCCTTGCTTGCTTCATCAAGTACATTATTTCCGAAACTTTCCAAATATATCTGGGTTGTTTTTTCGCTGTCGTGTCCCATCGCTTCACTAATAACAGAAGTGGACACCCCACTATTTTTCATTATGGTTGCATAGCTATGCCTGGCGACGTAGGTGGTTAACTCAGTTTTAAGCTTAGCTAGCAGACCTAATTCTTTGAGATCGGCATTTGTTTGTCTTAACATTTTCACTTTTCGATTATACATTGATTTTGGAGTCTTGTGGTGCTCGCTGAAAATTGGAAACACATAACTGTCTTTATTAAAGTGGGTAAGTGGATAGTAATAATTCAGAATATCTTGCACAGGTTCTAGAATACTGATGTTAAACAGTTCATTAGTCTTACATCTCCTATAATTGATTCGCTGCCCCCTAATATCTTTCCACTTTAAACCGGCAATATCAATAAAATTCATGCCTCGACAATAAA
>JAZKFP010000130.1:0-4132 GCA_040386355.1 Pseudomonadota bacterium
ATAAAACGGATTATAATCTACTAACTTTTAGGAATTCTCATCTGCGTTCGCTATAGAACCTACAAAACGACTGAACTTTTTGCAGTTATTAACCAAACGCAGAATGATTTTCTAGTAGGTGCTTACGAAATAAGCCCGCGCAGCGTACACTTTAGTACGTGAGCAGGCGAATGAGTAAGCGTGCAATGCCGTTCGCAAGACATTGCACCCTAGAAAACATTTTGCGAAAGGTTAATGTCGTAATTTCATTAAATAATCAATTAGAGCATCTAATTCCGGCTTTGATAATTGGTCTTTCCATGGTGGCATTTGTGGCGATCGACCCACTGCGGCACCACCATTTGAAATAATAAGTTCTAAATACTCTTTTGGCATATTACTTTCGGTCAAATTAAATGGAGGTGGATCTTTAATTACTCGGCTCATTCTTCCATCACCATGACCTGTTCGGCCATGACACAACACACAACGATCTTGAAAAATTTTCTGTCCATCCACTTCACGTAACATCGCTTGATTTCTTAACTGTAAAACTTGTTCACGAGCTGTTTTATTATCTGTTCGAAGTAACTGAACAAATTCACTTACTGCAAAGATATCTCGTTCAATTAATTCATCGCCCCAAGGCGGCATATAGTTACTTAATTTTGGATCCTTTTCACGACCATATCGTACAACATCAGCAATTTCTTCAACCGATTGCGCTTTAGGATTTTTAAAAAAAGAGGTAGCCGGATAATCTGGAATTCGAAGTGGTAGAACTCCTTCACCCATACCATCCTGGCCATGACACAAGGTACAATATTTAAAATAAATTTCTGCACCAGGATGTAATACTTTAGCGTCTGCAAATACAACAGTTGAAAAAACAGCCAACACGAAAATAATTATTGCATATCCGTAAAGAACAAAATTATTAATAATAATTTGTGTTGCGTTTAATTGATTCACTGTGATTCCTATGGCTGTACATGAACCTTCATTTGCATTTCAGGATGAATCGCACATTCTACGTCTACAGTTCCAGGTGTTTCGAACGTGACTGGTTTTGCCTCGCCTGTAGCGTAAGAACCTAAATCAAAAAATTGAATGTCTGACAAACTAAATACATTATGGAAAAAATCATCATCGTTACGAAATTGAACGGTATCTCCAACTTTTACAGTCAGCTCGGGTTGAGAAAATGCTTTATTTTTTTGAGCAACAATATGTTCTGCTGCAATAGTGGTTTGTGCACCACATATCATTAAGGCAATCGTTAAAACAAATCGAGTTCCACGCATAAAAAGTTCTCCATTTTTTCAATAATTTATTACAGTGGTAATTCTGGGAAAGTAACAGGTTGCGGTTTTGTAGTTAGACTTTTCATAAATGCAACTAAAGCTTCTTTATCTTTTTTTGATAAAGAAAGTTTTTTCATATTTGGAGATAAATTAATTTGAGTATCACCACCACGAGCATAGTGTTCTACTACTGTTAATAAATTTTCTGCTGAGCCGTCATGGAAATAAGGTGCAGTTAATTCAATATCTCGAATAGTCGGAGTTTTAAATGCACCTTTCATTAAACCTAAAGGCCGTTGAGAAAAACGTCCAACATCCGATTTTTTTGATGCAAATGATGCAAGCCCAATATTGTGAAAACCATTATCATTAAAATTTGGCGCACTATGACAAACCGCACAATTCCCTTTTTCTGAACTTGCAAATATTTCAAAACCTAAAACTTCTTGTTTGCTCAATGCAGATTTATCACCTCGCACCCATTGATCGAAACGTGAATCGCGACTAATTATGGTTCGCTCATAACTGGCAATTGCTTTTGCTAACGTGGTTTTATCAATTGGCTCTTTAGGATAAGCTGCATTGAACATTTTTATATAGCCAGCTTTTTCATTGAGTAATGTCAACATCTGATCAAAATTGGAATGCATTTCTGCAGTAGTTTCCAAAGGACCTAACGCTTGCGCTTCTAAAGTGGGTTTTCTACCGTCCCACATTTGAAGAAAGTTGTAGGCGGTATTTACAACCGTGGGAGAAGCCCTCTCTAAAACAGCGCTTTGAGCGCCACGCGCGGTTTTTAAGCCATCACTCCAGCCAAACATTGGGCTATGGCACGTTGCACAGGACATATTTCCGGAACCACTTAAACGTGGATCAAAAAACAATGCTTTTCCTAATGCAATTCGCGCAGCGGTAGGTTCATTTTCAGGAGGAAAAGGTGGTGTTTCGGGAAGCAACCATTCTTGTAAACTTGGGTGACCTGCTTCAAATACATAAGAGTTTTTAGCAGATGCTACATTCACGTTGAATGCTGAAATAATACATGCTAAGCCTAAGATGCTTTGTATAAATCGATGTTTAATTAGATTCTGGATCACAAAGCGATTCCTCACAGGTAAAATAAAATTAGAATTAACACTGAAATTGATTCATTAATTGATTCAGCGTGCCTGCTGTTTTTCCTAACGATTCAGATCGAGTCAATACAAGTGAAGCATCTTCTGTGGCCTTTGAACTAACTTTTTGCAAATCTTCTAATGCTTGAACGATCACAATGACGATTTTTTCTTGATGATTGACTTGCGTCATCATTGTGTTCATTTGTTCAGACATATTTTTTACATTTGAACTAGCTCCTGATGTGGCGGCGCAAATAGTTTGCAGTTGTTGAGAACTGTGGTTCATTTGTTCCCTAAATGATTCAAGACTTCCCACAGTGGTAGTTACTTGAGATCCGACAGACGCTGCAATTTCGGTGATTTCTTTGACAGCTAATGAACTGTGATTGGCTAAGGTCCGTACTTCATCTGCCACTACTGCAAAACCTCGGCCTTGTTCACCAGCTCGTGCCGCTTCAATCGCTGCATTTAATGCTAATAAATTAGTTTGGTCAGCAATGGCTTGAATAGTAGTAGTAATTTTTGTAATGCGATCTGCTTCTTGAATAAGCAGCTGGCTTTTTTCAATACAACACCCCATTTGCGCGTTAAATTCAGCAAAACGTTGTGCAATTACACCTATCTCTCTCGACGATATTTCCATGTGATGCGAAGAATCTTTTGCTTGGCCACTTGCTTCAGATAAATGTTTAACAGTAGCGCGACTAACACATGCCATTTTATCAACATCAATTTTTATAGAGTGAACATTATTGGAAACGTTGCCGCTATGGTTTTGAATATCTTGGGCCGTTTGTCTAAGCTCTCGTGCACCTAAGCTTAAACCTCTTGACTCACTATCAATTGAGCCAACAATTTTTTGTAAGCCCTTTCGAGTTTTTTGCATTTCATCCGCAATAACATTAATTTCATCTTGCGATGTGTATGTAGAATCTTGTTTTGAATTTTCTTTAGTGCGTAAATCACCTTTTGACATGGCAACCATGCTTTCTTTGATTCTGTTTAGCGGTCCAATTAATTTATTCGAAGCAAATAATGAAATAATTATGGATAAAACGAATCCAATTATCCAAACCGCAAAAATTATTCCGACCAAATGATTCGAGTTTTTTGAAACTTTTTTAATAATGGAAACAATATTTTCTTGAGCATTTATTTCTAACTCGTTCAGCAACGAATCAACTTTTTGAGTGTCCTCGTAAATTTCTCGGCTTAAAATGAGTGCTTGATCATCTAAATTTTTACGAGCTAATCCCATAATTTTTAGGCGTTTTGGATGAATTTCTTTTAATTTATCGTTAAGTTGTTTGACGCTAGCCATCTCTGAAAAATGCGTATTTAACAAAGCTAAATTTTCTTCAAGAACTGCATTAACCTGAATGGCTCGAATAGCTGCGTTTCGAATGTCTTGAGTCGATTCAACTGCTATAAGTGTTTGAACTGATGCATCAAGACTACGAATAGCACCCGTAGCGGTGAATAAAGCATTGTATTTTGATTTAGCTTGTTTAAAAGATTGTTCAATATATTTATTGTTTTCAATAATCGAATAGCTTGCGAATAACGTTAGAAACGCAGGAAAAATTAAATAAACAGCTGAAAGAGATAGTAATTTTGCACGCCAGCCTAATGAATCAAAAAAATTCATATCCAGAGTCTCTTTTAATTCTAATAGATCGCCGACCCAGAAAAAAATAATCGGAGATAATACATAAGTAAAAAAAGTGTAGC
>JAZKFP010000131.1:0-15197 GCA_040386355.1 Pseudomonadota bacterium
AGCAAAACCAATGGGATTCTTTGCCTCCAATAGTGTATTGTCGCGGATATTTGCGTTTGTACGCCAAGTGTGTCGGGGTTAATCCTGAACATTGGTTGCGTCAATTAGACCTTGAATTGGAAGGCCATGCAGTACAGTCGGAATTGCAGAAAAGAACAGATAGCAAAAAACTAATTGGTTTACCGTCACCGTTAAACGCAGAGAGTCCAACTTTGCCGACAAAGCGTGGCGTATCTAAAGAATGGTTTTGGCAGGGATTGGCTTTAATTTTAGGGTTAATTATTGTTATGGGTGCTTGGTTATGGCCGCAAACTCCTGCACTAGAATTGCCGCCAACAGAACGCACGCTCAATTTGGAAGTCGATGAAAAAACTTCTAAATTGATGCAAAATATGCCCGTTAAAACAGATAAGGCTTCTTCATTGTTGCGCGCCGAATAAAATAGTGCGCCAATCACAACTTGTAAGAAGTCTCCAAAATTATTCCATGCATTCAGGAGAAAGTTGTGAATTCCGGCTCCGATAACGTGGTTGCTCCACGTCGTTTAACGCGTAAGATTTGGGTAGGAAAAGTTGCCGTCGGTGGCGATGCACCAATTAGTGTGCAAACCATGACCAATACCAAAACCACGGACGTCGCAGCTACGGTTGCACAAATTCATCAACTAGAAAATGCCGGCGTTGATATTGTTCGTGTTTCAGTTCCAACCATGGAAGCTGCAGAAGCTTTTGGTATTATTCGAAAACAAGTTCAAGTGCCTCTGGTTGCTGATATTCATTTTGATTACAAAATTGCGTTAGCAGTTGCTGCGCATGGCGCAGATTGTTTGCGAATAAATCCAGGTAATATTGGTCATGACGATAAAGTTCGTCGAGTTATTGATGCTGCAGCAGAACGCAACATTCCTATTCGAATTGGTGTGAATGCCGGTTCTCTTGAAAAAAGTCTGCAGCGTAAATACGGCGAACCCAATTCAGACGCACTAGTAGAATCGGCTATGCGTCATGTCGAAATTTTACATAAGCACCAATTCGATCAATTCAAATTAAGTTTAAAAGCATCGAACGTCGCAATGACGGTTGCTGCGTACCGAAAAATTTCTAAATTAATTGATCAACCTTTGCATTTAGGTGTTACCGAAGCCGGTATTTTCCGTGCCGGAACCGTAAAATCTGCGATTGCGTTAGGTACACTTTTAATGGAAGGCATTGGCGATACGATTCGCATTTCTTTAGCAGCCGATCCGGTGCAAGAAGTGAAAGTGGGTTTTGATATTTTAAAAAGTCTTGGCTTGCGTACTAAAGGCGTTAACTTTATTGCGTGCCCTGGATGTTCACGTCAAAACTTTGATGTCATCGAAACAATGAACCAGTTAGAAGCGCGTCTTGAAGATATCTTGGAACCAATAGATGTTGCCGTCATTGGTTGCATTGTGAATGGTCCAGGCGAAGCTCGTGAAGCTGAAATTGGTTTAACTGGTGGCTCTCCCATGCATTTAATTTTCCGTGAAGGTAAACCTTTTAAAAAAATTACCACAGAATCTTTAGTCGATACGATTGAAGAACAAGTGCGTGAGCGTTTATATCAGCGTGCGCTGAAAAATGAAAATAAAGATCAAATTGAGAACAAAAATCAGTTTCAAAATAATGAGCAAGCTGACAATTCAGAATACGATGCAGATAAGATTGCTTAAAGCATTAAGGTGTGTTGACGTTTTGGCATTCGAGATAAAAAAGCTTCAAAAGGGAACACCAGGTATATACCCGTAGCGAATGAAAATTAGGTGTTTATCATGATCTTTTTTTCCACTTGCTGTGTTGCTTTTCCTTGCGTAAAGCTTTGGCTACGCAGCGTCAAAGCGCCTTGCGATTGAAAAAAAATATTCATGCTAAACCGTTTCACTTGTCCGGCCGCTGCCTTTAGTCACGGCGCGCGAAGCGCCCTAATTTTCAAACGCTACGGGTATAAAGCAACAAAAAAACGGAATGTATTTGTCAAGCCATGAGTATTGTTTATTGGTTATTAACACAGTGAGCCGCCTTTTGAGACATTTTTAGCCGAATTGATGAAACGTCAATACACAACTAACAATCCTAATTTTTTAAATTGATTATTCGTCATTGAAACGAAAAATTTTATAGAGGATGTATGGCGAAACACACGTCTGTCAGTGGATTTCCAGAATGGACTCCTGCACAACGACGC
This sequence comes from Pseudomonadota bacterium, assembly GCA_040386355.1. Lineage (GTDB taxonomy): Bacteria > Pseudomonadota > Gammaproteobacteria > Pseudomonadales > UBA6940 > JAZKFP01. The sequence continues at coordinate 2,206 of JAZKFP010000131.1, forward strand.
TTTGAATTAAGTATAATTGATCGTCTGCGAGAGCGATTTGAGTTGTATGCGTTTGAGCCGATTGAAACACGCGCCATTGAACCCTTATCGGTTTTATTGCAAAAAGGTGATGACAAAGAAATTTATACGCTTGGTCGATTGCACGATGCTGCACCAAAAGACATTGTCACTTCTTCGGAAGAAAAACCAATTGATCAAGCACCAACAAAAATCGACGGTTTAGGTTTGCATTTTGATTTAACGGTACCATTTTCTCGTTATGTCCAAGAGTTAAAACATCTTCTAACGTTTCCATTTAAGCGTTACCAAATTCAAAAAGTATGGCGCGGCGAGCGACCACAAGAAGGCCGTTATCGTGAATTTTATCAATGCGATATGGACATTGTTGCTTTAGAAAATTTACCAATTTTTTACGACGCAGAAATGGCTCTGCTTTTATTGGATGCGTTGAGTATTTTACCGATCCCGCCGGTTGTTTTATTTATTAACAATCGAAAAGTACTTCAAGGTTTTTACCAAGAAGTGGGTATCGTTGATATAGCTGCGGTATTACGTGTCGTTGATAAAATGGCAAAGATCGGCGCTGAAAAAGTTAAAGTTCAACTTACTGCAATGAACTTAACTGAATCTCAAGCCGATGCTGCGATTGGTCTTGCCGGTATTCGTGGCAACGGTTCGTCCGTAATATTTGCTATTCAACAATTGGCTCATACCTGCGGCATTCAAGGAGATTCTGAATTGTTGCAACAGGGATTACGTGAATTGCGTGAAGTTTCACAGGTTGTGGAAGCTGCATGGTCAGATTTGGTTTCAAGCTGTGACGCGATTTGTTTAGAATGCAGCCGACCCATTGTTGAACTTAATTTAAGCATTGCGCGTGGTTTAGATTATTACACTGGTACAGTGTACGAAGGTTATATCATTGGCGAAGAAAGTTTTGGCGCAATTTGTTCGGGTGGTCGATACGATAATTTAGTAAACGATGGTCGTCAAGCAATGCCAGGTTTGGGTGTGTCAATTGGTTTAACCCGATTAATGGGATACATCTTTAATCGTCAGCCACAAATTGCTGAACAATCCGCTTCAGTTGATGTATTTATTATTTTAAATGAAGACAGTGCGCGATTTAAAAGTTTTCAAGTAGCTCAAATATTACGATCGCGAAAAATTCGAGCAGATGTGTGTCATCGTCCAATGGCTTTTGGCAAACAAATTAAAATCGCTGAAAAACGCGGTGCACGCTACGTTTGTTTTTTAAATGAAAATACAATTGAAATAAAGAACTTAACAACGGGTGTGCAAGAAGTCGTGGATTTGGATCAGTGGCAACCTGATCTCCATACCTAAAAATAAATCTACATTGAATTTTTTTCTATACATTTTTGTAGTGGGACTAAATAAGGATTAAAAAAAATGGATTACCGAACTGATGATGAACAAATTGCACGTATACAAAATAATTGGAAAATCTATGGCCCAAAAATAGTATCTGGGATACTTATAGGAATTCTTATTGCTTTTGGCATACATTGGTTAACTAACTTTAATCAGGGTATCGAACAAAAAATTGATGAAAAATACGCCGAAGTGACTCCATTCATTGAGCAATGGAGCAAGCTTGAAAAACCAAAAAAATCAGAGCAACAAAGTATTGTTGATCAAGTTGCAAAACTTTCTGACGAACTTACTGTAATTGACGAAAATCATTTACTGACGGCTTCTGTTTTATTAACTCAGGCAAAAATGTTGTTTGAAATTCAGCAATTTGAAGAATCGTATAAGGTCTTACAAAAAATAATTGATGCAAAACCTATTACTGAAATTAATGTTATGGCACGAACTCAAATGAGTCGTGTCCTAGAGCAGATGGATAAAAATAAAGAAGCTTTAGATGTACTAGAAGAATTAAACGATATTAAAGGTTATGAAGCTTTAATTGCTGAGCGTCGCGGCGATGTTTGGATTAGTAACGGTGATCCAATTCGTGGTCGAGCTGAATATGAATTAGCACAATCTAAATCAATGAGTTCAGATCCAATTTTGCAAATGAAACTTGAGTCAGCCATCACAGCACAAGCTTCAGCTTCTTCAAATTCAAAATCCAAGTCAGAAACCTTGCCATCAGCAAAAGATTCTGAAAAAAAAGTCGACAGTAAAAGTTAAAGCGTTTTTTTAAAGCGAGTTAAATTTTTAAAGATGTTATAGGTTAAATAAATAGATGAAATATAACGCACCTTCGAAGATTCTATTGGCATGTGTATGGATTTTATCTGGCTGTTCTTCCTCAGATGCTCCAGTTGCTAAACCAGTGCCACTTCCTAAAATTGAAAATCCTTTATCATTTGAATTTGATACAAAAGACGCTGGTAAGAAAATGTCTTTGCCAGCAGGAGTACAACGACCATTAATTTTAGAAAAACAATGGGTAGTTGGCGATGGTAAAGGAAGTATTACTGCCTATTCATTAGAAGACCAAACAAAGTTATGGGATCGTAATTTAAAATTACAGCCGGGATTTGTAGTCGGTGGTGATGATCGTTTAATTATCGCAATTAATTTAGATGGAAAAGTTTTTGCGTTAAATGCTATGACTGGAGAAACCGAGTGGACCTTTAATTTAAAAGGTGAAGTGTTGGCAGCTCCAGCGATGACCAGTGAATATATTATTTTTCAACAAGCCGATGGAGCTTTTTCCGCTTTAACATTAGATGGTGAACAACGCTGGCAAAAACGTTTTCGTATGCCGTCTCTTTCATTGCGTGGAACAAACACACCGGTTGTTTTTCAGAATGTTATTATCGCAGGTTTAGCGAGCGGTAAATTAGTTGCTATGGATGTCGACACGGGTGAAGTTCGATGGGAACGACAAATTGTCACAGCAGAAGGGTCAACTGAAATTGAACGTTTAGTAGATCTAGATGTACCACTTGCTATTCGTGACAATATTGTATTTGCTGCGGGAACTCAAGGTCCTGTTATTGCTTTTGAAGTTATTACCGGCCGAGCATTATGGGAACGAAAGTTAGCGTCGCCAGCGGTCAGCTTAGAATCACGCGGTGATTATGTGTTTGTAGCGGACACTAAAGGGCATCTTTGGTGTTTGAACGCTTTAGTGGGTGATATAGTTTGGCGAAAAACTGAATATGAAAATCGAATTTTGCACCCCTTAAAAGCTTTAGGCTCAAGTTTAATATTTGCAGATGCAGAAGGTTATCTGCATTGGGTCGATCAAAAAACAGGGAAGCCGCAAGGGAGTAAAAATTGGGGCGATGCACCATATGGTGCAAGTACTTCTTTAAATAAGACCTCTATCTTTTTTCAATCCAGAGATGCTGATGTCATTCGAATTTCGGAAAAAGATTGATCGTAAGACTGTCGTTCACCTTGTTCAGCAAGTTTCCACTGTTGAATGCGAACTTGCTGTTTAATAATTTCAAGTGACGAATACAAAATATCTTCTATAACTGAATTTAACTCAGTGTGATTAGATAATGATTGAATTACTACATGCTGAATTTCACGTATTGCTTCAGGGCTATGTTCTGAGCGAAAAAAATTCATCATTTGTTCGCCTACATCAAATACCATATCTGCAACAACTACTTCTAACTTCTCACGTGCCCAATGTCCTACGCCTGGAGTTTTCGTCATGCGTTGTAATTCGACATTCCTTAAAATAGCTTCTTGTACATAGTTTCGAATCTGCTCGCGAACCTTATCTTTTCGAGGATCAAAACTATGGGTCGCCCAATCACGTAATCGATTAACTATCCAAATACTTAGTACATCCGTTTGCGGAGCAATAGCTTCTTTAATGATGGTGTTAAATATAGGCGTACCTTGACGAAGTTCGTGCTGCATATTATTTAAAATATGACATACAACTCGATCTGAAACTTCTTCTGTTAAAATGGCACTGTATTTTTTAATGGTGAGATAAATAAAATTTTGATTCCAATTTAACCAACCCATGCGATGCAAGCGTTTTAAAATAACAAATACTCGAAGTAACCGCAGACCATGAAAACCCGCAATAGGAATGCAACCAAGTGTGTCATACCAATGAACGAATGGATAAAAGAACCATCGGTGATAGGTTTTACGAAATATCGCAATGCCCCACCTAATTAATAATTCTGTTATGTAAATTCCAATGAAAATCAGATCAATTCTTAAGATGTCAGGGTGAATTTCTTTACCGTAGTGAACAGAAAAATTAGGAGCCACATTGGTGATAAATTTACGCATGGTTTGACTGTCGTACAAAACATCAAATCCAAGGATGGCCAAGTTGATGATAATAATCATCAACATGACGCTATCAAGAATTAAATAGTAGGTCTCTGACCTGTTAGGAGTTTTTTTTAGGCCCACAAAAGGTTCGCAAAACGTTCCGGGATAGGCGAGTGTGATTTTTTAGGACCTAACAAACGTGCAATTAAACCTAATCTGCCTTGGCACAATTGCGTTAATTCAGTTAATAACTCATTCGAAAGAATTTCCAGTTCTCCAATTGTGGTTTGCGGTTGTTGTAATTGCGCACAACCATCCCATTGGTACTCAATTTGAATTAGAGGTTGAGAAGATTGGGCGCTTTTACTAAACAGGGATTTCTTAGAAAAACGTGAGATTGATTCAACTTTTAAATAACCTTCAATACGAATTAAACCCGGTTTAATAATACATCGCAAATGAAACAAATCTGAAATTGTATGATTCGAATCTATATGTGAATTTTTTAAAGACTGTGTTTCTGAAACGTTAAGATCTTGCAAATGTTTTCCGATACGTGTTGCAGCTATAACACTTTGCTCTAATGCAGAACATATTTGCGGATCTAATGCAAGCTCTCTCCAACAATTACCGCGCATAAAATGTGCTGTAGAAGAGTCATGAAGATTCCACTCTTGTACAAATACTTCAGAGCTTGAGGAAGAGGAGCTACCTCGGATTAAACGATTTTTTAAACGTTCACGACGGCTGCGTTTTGGCTTAGGTACTTCTGAATCGGTTAAATCAATAGGCTTTGAGCTATCTAATTTATGAGCAGAATGAGCATGCAAATGTATTGAAAAATTATCAGGGTATAGATCAAGAACAACTTTTTCAGCCATCATATCTGGAAAATGCCCTTGAATTTGAGAGGGTATGGCAACAGCTGACGAGTAGTCTGTTTGTGACATAGGACACCCTTTAAATGTGAATCGAAGCAGAAAAAATAGAACTCCGTTTATACCAGGAGATCTAGGCTGTTGTATAGCTGTAACAAAAGAGAATTAGTGCGTTTTATGCACTGCAACGTAATGGCAGTAGCTGAACAAATTGAATTTATAGACGTAATTTCAATCTATGAGCAACCCTGTTGATGAGTTAGAATCGTGATTCACAGTCAAAGCTTCTGCTCTCGTTTGAGCAGCCAATATACAAAATGTCTTGTAATTGATATTTTGAGGAAACAAAGAGCCAATATTTGAAAGATGTAAATAATGAACTGATTTTTTATAAGAGCGAAACGTTATTCATAAGTTTGACTCTTTTAACTTGTAAGCATGTATGAAGAAATAGGATTTTAGATAAGGAAGAAAAGCTAACGCCTTCCTTCCGTTTAATGGAAGTCTTGTTGAGGCTCATTTGTATTAAAAGAGAAACTCGAGGCATGTTTTAACTCTGGGTCAGATGATCCTGAATGAACTGGCTCTACCAAAAGAGCTATGGCAGCTAGCGCTTCAGGGTCTTGATTTTTAATCTTATTTGCAATTTTATGTTGGAAAAAATACCGAAAATCCTTTTGTTTCTGAGCAGGAACTAGACAATGAGCACCTGGTAGTATAGGAGTTTCTGTGGGCTGATCCTCGTTGACAATCATCCCTTGACATTGACCATTCGCTTGTAAACGCCAGCTAATCACTTCTGCCAGGATAAAACTTCGAAATCCATCTTCAGTGAGGACGGCGTGGGTGCCAATAACGTCAGGGATTTCTTGGATAATGTCCGACGGATCTTCTATCTGGTATTGATAATATTTAGCAGCGGTTTCTAATTCCACCATTTTGTGAATCGGAGCTTCAAAAAAAATTTCATTTACACCTGGATCTCGATAACCTTCCCAACGACCATTTAGTGGATCGTTAATTTCAGGACAGGCTACGATATTTCCTAGCCAAGGTACCATGCCAACAACTTTCCCATCATCGCGTAAACCCCAGCAAACAATTTTTAAGCTGTAAATATTGCTTGAGGTTTGATTACTGTAAAGCATTTCCATGCTGTCTAATTCAGCGGCGATTCGTACAATCTGCGGCTTGCTTGGAGCTATGGTTCGTCGAGTAAAAAGATTAACAACATTATTCTTATTTAGAGGGGAACTTGCCTGCCGCATGATCAACTACTCCGAAATCATGTTTCTTTCGATTCCTGACTCAGGACATCGATACTTCCTATTTATAAAAAAAGTATAGATGCATAGTAATGGCAGCCATCATTTTTACAAAAATATTTATGACATAAAGCCATGTTTTTATCGTTGATAATGAGAAATCAACCTTGATTTATGTCGTACATTGAGCATATGCCAATGGAATGAACCGATTTTTAGAAAGAATCCAACTCCATTCAATTGAAAAAGCGGTATTTAAATGACCTCGCATAACTTCTATTTCATCATTTTTACTTGGCATAGGATTTCCTTGCCATACCAAATGGCGCTGATCTAAAAGCCACAAGACATCGGCGTATTGATAAGCAAGATCCAGTTGATGCAATGTAAGAATGACAATTTTACGTTGCTGATGACACCAGCTTTTTAAAGCTTGCAATGCCAAATGCTGATGTCGAATATCTAAATGTGCTAATGGTTCATCCAAAAGTGTTAACTTAGCGTTAGTTGTCATTGCCCGAGCTAAATGCACTCGTGCGAGCTCCCCTCCTGAAAGATAATCCATAGATTTTGGAAGTAGATGGACTAAATCTAATAATTCAGCCCATGTAACAGGAGAAACAGTAAAAAGTGACGTATGCGGTAAATTTCCAAGATCAATAGCTTGTTGACTGGTAATCGGCCAAGCCAAAGTATTGTGTTGCGCCAAATACGCAATATTTTGCGCACGCCAAAGCCTGCTTTGTTTATTGATTACATGATTATTGAGCTGAATGTTTCCAGAACTTGGTAATAATTCAGCTAATCCTCGTAACAACGACGTTTTACCGGCGCCATTTGGCCCAACCACTACACATAAACCTGGTTGGAGTTGAGCAGTATTAATAGATATCAGAATTGGAGCTTGCTTTTTAGTTGAGGATTTAATGGCGAGATTTTCAATAATTAAAGTTGTCATGATTTATTTCAACATTGCTCTTAAAAATACCGGAATTCCTAACAACGCTGTGATCGCTCCAATGTGCAGTTCCGGATTAGTAGGCAACCAACGCACAAGATAATCTGCCCACACTAAAAACACCGCGCCGCCAATGGCACTTAGTTGAATTAACTGACTCGGATAAACAATCTTTAAGCTGCGTAATAAATGTGGAATTAATAATCCGACAAATCCAATTGCGCCAACACTGGCAACCGATCCGCCAACACATAAAGCTGATCCCCAAATCATACGTGCTCGCATGACCCTTAAATCACAGCCAAGCGTTGCCGCCGTGTCTTCACCTAAGATTAATGCGTCTTGAAATCGACGATCTCGTAATAATAAAAAAATTCCAAGAATTAAAAGCGGCCCGCTTATATACAAATCTTGCAATTGCACTTGTTTAAATGAACCTAATATCCAATGCGTCAATTCTGATAAAGCAAACGGATTGATCGATAAACTCATAATGACGCTCATACCTGCTACAGCAAATGCACCAAGCGCTAAACCAGCAATTAATAAAGAAGCCGTCGTATGATGTTGATGGATCCACCATAAAATTAATGTAGAAAAAAGACCACCTGTTAAAGCGCCAATTGGAATTGCAAAAATACTGAAGTTGCTCCAACCCATGTATAAGACGAGCACACCACCTAAGCTTGCCCAACTACCAATACCTAGTACTCCAGCGTCCGCTAACGGATTTTGTAAACCGGTTTGCAACGCCGCGCCTGATACTCCAAGTGCGGCCCCAACTAAAGCCGCTAATAAAGCACGTGGAATTCGTAACTCTAATAATACGTGACGAATTTCGGGAAAATTATTAGTAACCAGACTGTTGAAAAATTGCGTTAGTGAAATATCAACATAACCTTTTCCAATTTGTGCAATTAAACCTGCACATAATGCGATCCATAAAATAATATTTAATTTTAATGAAACTCTCATAAAGTTACCGAGACGCATTTTTTATGTAATCGACATTTGTACCTGCTGTACATTGGTTTTCCCGTAGGGTAATGTCTTTCGATTGAAATACATTACGCGAAATCCACGCAGCATACTCAAAAGTATGTGAGCAGGCGAGTGAGCGTGTAACAACCGGGAAAATCAATGTGCAGCAGGTACAACCCATTCTAAAGCGTATTTTAATAATCCAGGCCCCGGACAAGTTACAGCCGCGCTATTAAGTAATTGTTTATGACTCATTGAATGTTTGGGTGAAGTTAAATCTTGAGGCGTTAATTGCAAAGCAGATGAGGGTGTTTGATGGTCAAAATACGCTAGCCAATATAACGAAGGCGGCTGCATCATCCATTGTTCGGAATGCAATCTTCCCCAGCCAATTAAATTATATTTCTTTGCCTGATTATCGGTAGCGGCTAATTCAAAAAGACTGTCTATCCAAGTTCCGGAACCAACTGAGCCGCCATCTGGACGTAATAAAAGCGCCGCATTTTTATTAAAAGGGTTCTTAATGGTAGAGTGTTTTTCAAGTTCGGATATAGATGATGTAACACGATTAATTAAATCTTGAGTTGATTGAGGTTGCTCTATCCAAATACCAACTTTTTTGGTTAGATCTAATAATTCTTGTAAAGAATTTGGCTCAGATAAAATTAAAATTTCTCGAGAGTTTAATTTTGGAGAGTGTTTTAAAAAACGTTGCACTTGAGCAGCTAAATAATTTTGATGTGGACCAAATAATAATTTGGTATGCGGCGGAGTTAATACAATTTCTTCTAAAGATGCATTATGAATAGTTTGTTCATGTGCACGTTTTGATTCATAAGACCAGCGAGAATCCAAAGCTTCCTCACTTACTGCAACTATTTGTGCTTGATCTGCAAAAGCTAATATCCATTGATCAGCGCACAAATCTGCACTCCAAACGAGAGGCAGTTTTTTAGAAATAGGTTTTTCGGCCTGAGCCGAATTAAAAATCAGACCAAGAAAAATAAAAGATATTAAATAAAATAATATGTACCTAATGCAGATGAGTTTTCCCGGGTGAAATGTTTTATGAAAGGTGTTTGGTGGGAAAGTACATGCGGGCGAATGATTATTCGCCCGTGTTGAACGCTGCCTGTTACTGATTAAAAAGGTGAAAAGTGTTTTAAGAAATGTCATCTACGTTCACTATAGACATTAAATTTTATTCTATTAAATAATCAACCGACAGTAAAAGTAATCGTCCTGGAGCGCGATACGAAGCAACTTCTACCGCTTCGCGATCAAGTAAATCGCGTGCTTTAATTCCAAAAGTCCAGGTATTCCACACGCGACGATAACTTGCGTGTAACTGACCAGAACCCGATAAATTTTCTGTAGTTGCTGGAAATTCCCAGGTATTAATGCTTAATCGTTCACTGGTTAATTCCCATGCCAATTGAAAATAATGCTTATCAAAATTGTAATCGACAAAAGTATTAAATTGGTGACGTGGAAATTCTGGCAGACGTTCATCGGTTTCTTGATTGATTGGATCTTGGTACGTGTAGTTGCTACCTAAGCTCCAATTTTTACTTAAAAATTGTTGCCAAGATAATTCACCGCCTCGAATGCGAACACTGCCTAGATTAATGCTAGTAAATGTCGTACTCGAAAACGTAATTAACTGATCAATATCCGTTTGAAAAGCACGTGCCTCATATTCACCACCGGCAATGCTGGTTTGTAGTCCAAGTTCTGCAGTTTTTGATTCTTCAACTTCTAAATCAGGATTACCAAAATCTGGATAATATAAATCATTAAAAGAAGGTGCTTTAAAAGCCGTACTATATTGTGCAACGGTGCTCACAGAATCGGAAAGTGGAATGCCTGCGCCAAGGCCGAATGTGGTGTATTCGCCGTAACTGTCATTACTGTCGTGACGAATGCTACTTTGCAAATTCCAACCCGAAAAATTTTGGTCAGCTTGCAGGAAAACTCCCAAATTGTCGGTTTGTTGATCTACAAAATCAACCGTGCCGGATACTTCATCTTGCCAATAATCAACACCGCCATTTAAATCAAGATTTTTCCATTCCAAATGATTTAACCACGTAGCTGTATTGCGCTTCGTTTTAAAAAGTGAAGAAAATGCGCTGGTAGTTTCTTGCTCATCGGTGAAAGTATTAACGGCTAAGTTAGAATCGAAATTCTTTTGCCACTGAGTTTGCCAAGCTACCCCTAATTGTTGCGTAACAAATTCAGTGTTGCCATCGTCAGCAAACGCAGGATCAGACGCACCAATATCAAATCCATTATCGCCAGAGGAACGATGTCCCTGAACATTAAAACGATTTTTACCAATACGATAACCACTACCAAACGAAGCACTTAGTTGATCAATTCCATCATTGTCGGGATTTGAATTAAAACCATCGATCGCATTCAAACCATCTGCTCGTTGACGTTTTAATGAAAATTGTAAATCCGAATAATCATCAACATGTGATCCAGAAAGACGTGCTTCGCGATTTCCCTGACTACCAATTGAAGCGCCAATTGCAGAACGACCATCAGCCTGTTTAGTAAAGATTTGAATGACACCGGCAACTGCATCCGCGCCATACACCGAAGCCAATGGACCACGCACAATTTCAATTCGATCAATCGATTGCGGATCAATATATTGCAATGCCGAAGCACCCGTGGTTGCACTTGCTGTTCGAACGCCGTCAACTAAAACCACAATATGTTTGGTTTGCAAACCGCGCATTTTCAAACGCACATTCTGTCCAATGCCACCGCTTTGTGTGACGTCCAATCCAGGCACTTGATCGAGTAAAGAGGGAAGATCGGTTGCAGTATTTTTTGCAATATCTTCCGCAGTAAATAAAGTAATACCGCTAATATTGGTTGATTTTTTTTGCGCATAGCGATTAGGAGTAACAACAATATTCGTGTCAGATTCCAACTCAATACCGCTTGCATTAATTGCAAACGCAGAGGGGCTCAAAGAAATTAAAGCCAAAATTGTTACGATTTTTTTAGAAGAAAAAGGTGTAAATAAAAAATAGGAATTACAAACGACGCGACTTAGCCGCGAACGCAGATGTGTCATTTCAGCCTCCAGGAGCAATTCATTAAACAACAAGAAAAGCCACCTTCAGCGAATAACGCCCCAATACAAACACCCCGTTGTATCAGTTGGTGACAGAGTCTTTAGGCAGGTCTCCTGGCTAGCGCCTTATGCATTAATATCCAACCTTCCCAGCATTGCCCTTCGTGAATAAATTTTATGCTTTGTTCTCATCGCTTCTCACCTGCTCACATATTTAAAAATATGCTCCGCGGGATTTGAAGTTCGAGGCCTCGCCTAAAAATCATTCACTGTGGGCAAGTGTGTAGTGATTACACTGCCAGTGGTACGCACGGGGTATTAACTAAACGCTTACAGTTGCGGGGGCAGCGACGGACTATCCGACATGCCTTTCTCAAAATGATTTTCCAGGTTGTTGATCACTTATTCGCCTGCTCACATACTTTTCAGTATGCTGCGCGGGCTCATTTCATGATCGCCTACTGAAAAACCATTTTGCGTGTGGCATGGATCGTTAGTCTTAAAATTATTTCTAACGACCGGACCGTCTTCCCTTTTGATCCTTTGCAGGAACCTAATGACGGCGGCATACTAGCGCTCTGGTTGATCTGTGGTCAACGTAAATTCTTTGAGTCATCTAATTATTTAAACGTTAGGGGAAGTTATTGTGGATCAATCGTTTCAGGGTACTGAACAATATATCGCCACCGAAGATTTAAAATTGGCGGTTAATGCTGCATTAGTTTTGGAAAAACCATTATTAATTAAAGGCGAACCAGGAACCGGTAAAACATTGCTGGCTGAACAAATTGCGCTTGCGTTAAATGCTCCACTTATTTCATGGCATGTGAAATCTACAACTAAAGCTCAGCAAGGTTTGTATGAATACGACGCAGTTTCGCGTTTACGTGATTCGCAACTTGCCAGCGATAATGTAAAAAATATTGCCAATTACATCATTAAAGGCCCTATGTGGAAAGCCTTTGAATCAGAGCAACGCGCGGTATTATTAATTGATGAAATTGATAAAGCCGATGTGGAATTTCCAAATGATTTATTACTAGAACTCGATCGAATGGAATTTTACGTCTATGAAACGCAGCAAAAAATTGTAGCGCGGCATCGTCCAATTATTATTATTACGTCAAATAATGAAAAAGAATTACCCGATGCTTTTTTACGTCGTTGTCTTTTTCACTATATTCAATTCCCTGACAAATCAACTCTGGAAAAAATTATCCAAGTACATTTTGAAAGTATTGATCAAGAATTAGTGCGCGATGCGTTAGAAATTTTTTTCGATATTCGTTCAGTACCAGGTATTAAAAAGAAACCGTCAACTTCAGAACTGATTGATTGGTTGAAATTATTATTATCCGATCGTGTACCTATTTCATCACTTAAACATTTAGACTCTTCGAAAGCAATTCCCCCTTTGTATGGTGCATTAATTAAAAACGAACAGGATATGCACTTGCTGGAAAAACTAGCGTTTATGGCGCGTCGCTCTCGTTGACACTTTATTTGTTTTAAACAACTATTTTTTGTTAAAAAACACAGTATCTAAAAATATATTTTGGCCAGACTGCCAATGACCAAAACCC
>JAZKFP010000132.1:0-5564 GCA_040386355.1 Pseudomonadota bacterium
CGATTATCTTTATTTAATTACTTGTAATGCTTTAAAGGAGTAAATGGCATGGCAATGCAGTATGGTTCTCAAGCGTATCAATCAACCGGTCAGGCATCTGAAGCATTTTCAGCGGATCCTTCGCAATTAATTACTATGTTATTTGATGGAGCAATCGATCGTATAACAGTTAGTAAAGCTGCGTTAGAACGCGGTGATTTTGCATTAAAAGGAATGTTAATTAGTAAAGCAATTACTATTATCGATGGATTACGTGCGCACCTAGATATGGAAAGAGGTGGCGATATTGCCAAAAATTTATCCGATATTTATATCTACGCAGAAAATCGTTTATTTGAAGCTAATTTTCATAATGACTTAAAAATGTTAGATGAAGTCATAGGGTTGATTCAAAATATCCGTGAAGGATGGATACAAATATACCCGTAGTGAATGAAAATTAGGTCAAGCGCAGCGGTGAAGCATGAATATTTTTTTTCGATCGCAAGGCGTCTTGACGCTGCATAGCCAAAGCTTTACGCACGCAAGAGTGCTGTGACGCGCTCTTGCGGTCTTAACATAGTAGGTGTAAAAAAAGATCATGATAAACACCTAATTTTCATTTGCTACGGGTATATACCAAACGCAGAATGGTTTTCCCGTAGGCGCACGCGAAATAAGCCCGCGGAGCCTATAAATAAATAGGTGAGCAGGCGAGTGAGCGTGCAACAACCGGGAAAATCATTTTGCGGCAGGTATATATAGGGAAGATCTTCGTGAAACCAATTACCTCAGCGGATATGCAAAGCTTGATTGAAACACTAGATCAGGTTGAAATTCTTTTAGAAGAGCTACAGCAGCTTGAAAAAGTGGAAAATAAAATTGAAGATGAAAATTGGTTGGAATATTACTTTCAGCCTTGGCAAAGTATTCAGCAATTATGGAAAAATTTATCAACAGAAGAGCAAGCTCATCCTGAAATTAAAAATCGTCTAATGAAAATGGATAAGAAACAACATAAAGCTCTGGATTTTGTAGAAAAACATCAACGTAAGCTTGCTATGGAATTAGAAAAAATTAATTTAAGTCGTGAAGGTGTGCAAGCCTACAATAATACTTCTTCGTGAAATCTCTGCGACAGCAAAGTCATTTTCAAAAATTACAAATCATCCAGCATTCATACTTTGTCATTTTTGCGAAGGTGAACCTCCCATTCACTTACAATTTTTTCACGTTATCTTTTATATGTTCAATTCCTAAGCAATTTTCAAATTTCATTAAGTGAATCTGCTTTTTAAATCATCGATACCAAACTCATATGAGTTTTCCATAGTGAATTATTTTATGAAAGGTATTTTGTGGGAAAGTACATACGGGCGAAAAATGTTTAGCCCCTACATAATTCGTTGAATGGGATTATTGTTAGGTTGGGTATCCTAAGAAATTCATATAAATCTATAGTTAATTTATAGTTCAACTGGTGACGGTTAGCGTGTAGGGGCGAATAATTATTCGCCCGTGTAGAAGGCTACCAACTGCATAGTAAACATTAGAAATATGTCTTAGGAAATCTCATCTGCGTTCGCTACGGGTATATACCTAAAATTCAAACGTTACAGGTATAAGCTATGATTGGTATTTTTAAACGGCAAGAGAATAATTATGAAAAAAGCTTTAGGTGTAATTGTTGTTGCGATAATAATTTTTTGCTCGTATGTAGCAATACAGAATTATTCATCAGAAAGTGAAAATGATTCACAGAAATCGGAAGCTAAGATCGTTCCTGTCGTCATTGCAGCAGTCACCGAAAAAGTATTTAAAAACCCTATTCAAGCTTTAGGTAGAGCAGAAGCTAGTGAATCTGTGGATCTATCCGTAAACGTGACCGATTTTATTCGTGAAATTCGATTTACTGAAGGTCAACAGGTTAAGCAAGATGAAATATTAATTTTGCTTGAACGCAGTCAACAACAGGCTGATCTTGTTGCTGCACAAGCACAATTAACTGACAGTGAACGTGAATTAAATCGTTTAAAACAATTAGTAAAAAAAGGCGCAGTTTCACAAAGTGAAATTGATATGTTGCAAACACAGCGTTCAATCACATTAAGTCAAATTGATTCTATTGAAGCCAGCATTGAGCAACGAGTCATTAAGGCACCGTTTTCTGGGACATTGGGATTAAGACAAAGAAGCATTGGGAGCTTAGTTCAACCTGGAGATATTGTAGTTACGCTTGATGATCTCTCAAAAATGCGTGTTGAATTTTCTTTGCCTACACAGTTTCTATCTGTTGTAGAAATAGCGAGTACAGTCGAAGCGCGTTCCAATGCATTACCAAATAAAATATTTACAGGTCAAATTACTGCGATTGATGGACGTTCAGATATTCAGTCAGATTCCATGCTAGTCCGTGCAGAAATTGATAACGCAGCAGGCAAATTAAAATCTGGCATGTTATTAAATGTTAAAGTCTTAGGACCGACCCGAACAGTGTTAGTTGTTCCTGAAGAAGCTGTTTTACAGCGAGGTCGTCAACATTATATTTTCATTGCGCAAAAAAACCGTGCTTTTGAAAAGGAAATTAAAATTGGCGAGCGTGATACGGGTTGGGTGGAAGTTACCAAAGGATTAACGAAAGAAGATTGGATTGTTGCACGAGGTATGGATCGGCTAGCGAATAATAATCCGATTAAAGTGCAAGAACGATGGGAAAAACCGCTTGAAGATTTGCCCATTGACGAGAATAGTAAAAAATCAAATTAAAGGTTTAATGCTGCATGTGGATTTCTGATACATCGGTTCGACGTCCTATATTAGCAATCGTACTAAATTTATTATTAATTGCGTTTGGTGTCGTAGCAATTTTTCAATTATCCGTTCGTGAATATCCAGATATTGATCCCCCCGTCGTTTCTATTCAAACCGCTTATCCGGGCGCAGCCGCAAACGTTGTTGAAAACCGAATTACTGAAATTATTGAGGATCGTATTTCTGGCATTGAAGGAGTACGAAGTATCACATCCGAAAGTTTGGATGGCCAATCAAGAATAACTTTGGAGTTTGATATTGGGCAAAATGTAAACGATGCGGCAAATGATGTGCGAGATCGAGTGTCCGGATCACTGGATGATTTACCTGACGAAGCTGATCCACCAGATATTCAAAAAACTAGCGCGGACGATGAAGTAATTATTTGGTTAAATTTTCAAGGCCGTGATATGTCTATCATGGAACTAACCGAATACGCACAACGTTTTTTGGAAGATCGATTTTCTTCACTCAATGGAGTGGCTCGCGTACGTATTGGGGGCGCACAAGAAAAATCCCTACGTGTTTGGTTAGATCCTAATCGTTTGACAGCATTGGGATTAACTGCTGAAGATGTGCAAGTTGCATTAGAATCTGAAAATGTTGAATTACCCGCGGGTTCAATTGAATCAAAAAATCGTGATTTTACGGTGCGAATTAAACGTACTTATATTACTCCAGAAGATTTTAAACAATTGCCTGTAAAAACAATTTCTGAGAATCAAGTAATTCGTTTAGGCGATATTGCGCGTGTTGAAATCAATGCTATTGAACGCCGTAGCACATTACGCGGAAATGGTTTACCTATTGTTGGTATTGGAATAATTAAGCAATCTACCGCAAATACATTAGATGTTGCACAGCAAGTTCGTGACGAAGTCATAAAAATAAATGATATGTTGCCTGAACACATGGCAATTAAAGAAAGTTTTGATACGAGTGTTTTTATCGCTAATGCTATGAAAGAAGTGGTTTTAACACTTTTTATCGGCATTATTTTAGTAATGCTTGTTATGTATTCTTTTCTAGGCGATTTTCGCGCAACATTAATTCCTGCTGTTACCGTTCCAGTATCTTTAATTGCAACCTTTATTGTTTTGTATGCGTTCGGATTTACAATTAATGTTTTAACTTTGTTGGCATTGGTATTAGCAATTGGATTAGTTGTAGACGATGCAATTGTTGTATTAGAAAATATTCGTCGTCGTGTGGATTTAGGAGAGCCACCTTTATTAGCGGCGTTTCGCGGCACACGTCAAGTTGGGTTCGCTGTCGTTGCAACAACTTTAGTATTGGTGGCGGTATTTGTTCCGATTGTTTTTTTAGAGGGTGATTTAGGACGTTTATTTTCTGAATTTTCTGCCACGTTAATTGCATCAGTAATTTTTTCCGCTGTAGCTGCCTTAACAATTTGTCCTGTGCTTGCAAGTTATTGGGTTAAACCAAATTCCGAAATAAAAATCTCTAAATTAAATGTAATTATTAATAAATTAGTTTCATGGGGACAAGATAAATATCGGCGTATTTTAGAATCTTTATTAGACAAGCCATTTATTGTTTGGCTGATGTTAATTATTTTCATTGGATTAATGATTGGGCTGGGTCGATCCTTGCCGGTTGAATACGCTCCTAAAGAAGATCGTGGTTCTTTTACCGTAAATATTCGTGGACCAACCGGTGTTTCATTTGATTATATTATGGAACACGTCAATGAAGTTGAAAAACGTTTAATGCCGTTTGTTAAAAGTGGTGAATTTCAGCGTTTACTCATGCGTGCTCCAGGAAGTTTTGGTGAAACCGCTGCATTTGATAATGCCCGAGGTATCGTTGTTTTAAGTTCTTGGAATTCAGGACGAAAACCCATTAGTTATTACTCGCAAAAAGTTCGTGAATTGACCGCGGATATTCCAGGTGTTTCAATTTCTGCAATTGAGCGCCAACCATTACGCGGAGGCGAACGAAAACCTGTGCAATTTGTATTGGGTGGACCAACCTTTGAAGAATTAGCGGAATGGCGTGACATAATCTTAAAACGTGCTGCCGAAAATCCAAAATTAATTGCGGTTGATCATAATTTTTATGACAATAAACCGTTATTAGAAGTGGAAGTATTACGTGATCAAGCCGCACGTTTAAATGTATCGGTTGCAACGATCAATAGAACGCTTGAAACGTTATTAGGATCTCGACGTGTCTCACGTTTTATTGAAGACGGTGAACAATACGACGTTTTGCTGGAAAGTGAAAAATCTAAAAAATCTACTGTCAGTGATATTCAAAAACTCTATGTACGCTCGGAGTTTAATCAATTAATTCCATTATCGAGTCTTGTCAAAATTGGTGAATACGCTGATTCCAGCACATTAAATCGATATAACCGAGTTCGTAGTATTACGATCGAAGCAAATTTGGCAGAAGATTATTCGATTGGTAAAGCGCTAGACTATTTAGAAAATATCGTGCGTACCGATTTACCAAGCAGTGCATCGATTGATTACCAAGGCGCATCGCGCGACTTTAAAGAATCCAATCAATCCATTATTATGATTTTTGGATTGGCTTTATTCGTTGTATTTCTAGTATTAGCCGGACAATTTGAAAGTTGGATTCATCCTTTTATTATTTTATTGACAGTGCCTTTAGCAATGAGCGGTGCATTTTTAGGTTTGTGGTTTCATGACGCAACGTTAAATATTTACAGCCAAATTGGATTAGTCATTTTAATTGGATTGTCGACAAAAAACGGTATTTTAATTGTCGAATTTATTAATCAA
>JAZKFP010000133.1:0-1750 GCA_040386355.1 Pseudomonadota bacterium
TTTGAATTATTAAAAGATCTTTTTAATTTAGATAATACCTAAGGCAAAATGGAAAACCCTTCATTTGTAAATGGTTAGAAATTATCGTTCACCGTTTGAGTAATTTTATAAGTTAATATTATGAATAAATTTATAGAAGCTGCACTCAAATCTTTGCGATCCTTCACAGGTACTACAATTTTCAAATCGCGATCACAATACGAAAAGAAAATTGCAGATTCACATAATGAGTGTAATTGATTACGCTGTATCAGCTTTTAGTGGCGATCATATTATGAATATTTTAATTCATTTCTTCAGAAAGTAATTGAGTCACATACTGCATACTGTTCATCCAGTTAGCAGTTGTCGCATCCCTCCAATAAATCAATTTAAACATTTTTTCATAATCTTCTTGAATATTTCTTTGAAAGATAGGCTCATGATGTGCAATACGATTTCTTAACTGTCTAATAACAAATAGATCATTATAAATGGATTCTCTAATTTTAGAATCAGTCATGCCACTTCCAGTATTTGGAAATAAATGTTTGATATGATTTATCCAAAGTCTTTCATCATGTCGCGCAGTAAACATTTTTTCCCAAAAAACAAATTTTAAGTCTGCTACGACTTTACCTGATGTGTTTTGACGATAAGCAACTTGCTCTAGATTTTTTTGAGGGCTGTAACCTTTTGTGGAGGGAAGACTTTTAATAAATCCTTGATTCCATGGCCAGTTGGGAGTGTGAACAACATCT
The DNA here is from genome assembly GCA_040386355.1 of Pseudomonadota bacterium. Taxonomy (GTDB): domain Bacteria; phylum Pseudomonadota; class Gammaproteobacteria; order Pseudomonadales; family UBA6940; genus JAZKFP01. The sequence goes on from JAZKFP010000133.1 coordinate 741, forward strand.
AATCTATCTACTACCGCATTTCGAATGCTCACTTCTAAAAAGTGTAATGGTATTAAAAAGGCTGAGGAAATTTGCACATTCCATTGATAAAGTTTAAGCGCAGCGGCTCTATTGCCTTGAGAATGCTTTAGATAAGTTGCAAATCTAGGTGGCGACAGGACATAGGGGATGTTTGAAAGCTGATCGTCTGTAAAAAGCATTGTTTAGCTCTTAATAATGGTAGGCATTGTCCTACATTGGTAGACATTGACACACATAAGATAGAGGGGCTAATATTTACTCAGATGCTGTGAGAATGCGGGTACAACCTCCCCTCATGGCGATAAGCGTACGGAGCCTCATCTATTAACTTAGGTGGGGCTTTTTACTTTGATTTTAGATAAAGTATATTGTACAGACCGCTCCAAAATCATTCTCTGAATAAAATGTTCTAACTTTGTGAATTTGCCAGGTCTTAAAATTAGATTTTATTCAAACTTGGCGGAGGCGGATTCGCATATTAAGTGCAATTTCTTGAGGAGACGGCCAGCGGGTTTTGTTGTGTCATTTTCTCGCCAAAGGAAATTTCACGATGAACTATACGCAGCTGACCGAAGGTGAACGATACCAGATTTATAGATGCTTGAAACTAGGATTAAATCAACAAGAAATAGCGTACCAATTAAAACGTCATCCCAGCACGATTGGCCGAGAAATTAAACGCAATACCGGTTTGCGTGGCTACCGCGCTAAACAAGCGAATATTTTATCGGATCAGCGTAAAAGACAGGCGAATAAATACGTAAAAATGACGCCACCTCTTCGTCATAAAGTTGAAGTGTTATTACGTCAAGACTTTAGTCCGGAACAAGCGGCGCATACTGTTTTAAAACGCCATGGAATATCGCTGCATCATGAAACAATTTACCGTTTTATTTACGCAGACAAAGCAAACGGTGGCGATATTTATTCGCACTTACGCGTCGCTTCTAAACCCTATCAAAAGCGCTTTGGCGTGTATGAAAAACGCG
>JAZKFP010000134.1:0-7242 GCA_040386355.1 Pseudomonadota bacterium
CAAGGTGGAAAAACCGCATGACCGAAGAATCAGCAGTATCAAAATCAATTAAACCAGCTCCTAACATATTAACTGAAACCACTGCAGCACAACGTTATGGCGTAGCTTTATATACCTTGCTCTACAAAGAAATTAATCGTTTTCTGCGAATTTGGGTACAAACCTTACTGCCACCGGCAATTACTATGGCATTGTATTTCGTGATTTTTGGACATTTAATTGGATCACGCATCGGTGAAGTCGGTGGATTTGATTACATGCAATATATTGTGCCGGGATTAGTGATGATGTCGGTCATTACAAATGCGTACGCTAATGTTTCATCGTCTTTTTTTAGTGCAAAATTTCAGCGCAGTGTTGAGGAGTTATTAGTCTCTCCCATGCCAAGTTGGATAATTGTTATCGGATACGTTGCAGGTGGAATTGCACGCGGATTAGCGGTAGGAATTATTGTATTGTGCATGTCGTTATTTTTTACCAAGTTGTCGGTAGCGCATCCATTCATAATGTTTGTTACGTTAATTCTAACCGCTGCGGTGTTCTCACTCGGTGGTTTTATTAACGCGATGTACGCTAACAAATTTGATGATATTTCAATTATTCCAACCTTTGTATTAACACCTTTAACCTATTTGGGTGGCGTATTTTATTCCATCACCATGTTGCCAGATTTTTGGCAAACCGCATCACTTGCTAATCCAATTGTGTATATGGTCGGAAGTTTCCGGTATGGGATCTTAGGCGTTGAAGAAGTGCCATTAACGTTATCATTGATTTTATTGTCTGGTTTAACGATTGGTTTATTTGTTTTAGCATTGACGTTGTTTACCAAAGGAAAAGGTATTCGTTCTTAATAAATTGAAGGATTAAAATTGAATAAATAGTAGATTTTAGTAATCAGTGTGAAGTCTGAAGTAAAACATGTAAGGAGTATGAAATGATGGAAAGTGTTCTATTTAATCCAAGTAGCGGAAGAAGTTCGCCTGCGCCAGAATGTGAAAGACGCAGTGAACGAAGTATTTCTCCAACTGGCTCTGCAAGTTCTACATTAATTCAATGGGTTTTAAAACCTTTATCAAGATCAGCAGTGGATACTATTAGAACATTAAGTTCTGAAGTTGTTTTAAAAAATCAATCCATAATTGGTCAGGATCTTCGCGAAGTAGTACTAGACAGTAATCAGCGAGTATTTTTACATAATGTTAAGGCGCATTTTTGTTACGTTACTATTCCATTTGATATGACAAAAATACATTGCACAAATGTGGATTTTAGCAACGCTGTTCTGATTAATGCATTTAAAAATAAAGGTGTAGAAACTTTACGTGGAAATGAACTTAAAGCACATCTTGCAGTTGCGCATGATTCATCAAAACGAACAAACACGGTTGATACTGCTTTATTTACTGTAAATGATGCTGTAGCTTTTTTGAAAAATGCTCAGTCTAATAATTTAACAAACTCAGAGCTGGATACTTTAAAGATTCGCATTGTTCAATCAGTCTCGCGCACTCTCAATCAGGGCAATTTTGGAATTTCCAATGAGGAACGAAACAGTTTTATTACGGAAGCCAATTTATCGGTGAAAAATTTAAGTGAGGAAGTAATTGACTTGCTTGGGGGAATTAAAGATTTAAATGACTTAAATAATTTACCAATAATCGAAAATTAAAAAAATATTTAAATTATTAGAGCTCTATATCACCAAACGCAGAATGATTTTCTAGTGCAACGCCTTGCGAACCGCGTTGCAGGCGCTGAAAAATAGTTCCGCGGAGCATACTCTCTTGTTTTTAGTAAAAAGCGGTATGTGAGCAGGGCGAGTGAAGGACGTAACTAAATGTTTTGCAAACGGCATTTTGCTGGAAAATCATTCTGCGGAAGGTATCGATGAACTCACCCCAAACCCGTTGGCTCGGTCAATCTACATTAACGCCTTTAAAATATTCCCCCGATATTTTAGAGCCGATTCCACGGATGCCTTCCCATGTATTTGAAGGTGAAGATCAATGGTTTCTGTATGAACTGTCTTGGTTAACACCTTCAGGTCGTCCTGATTTTCGCAATGCAACGTTAACGATTCCAGCAACATCGCCCGCAATGGTAGAATCAAAATCATTAAAATTATATTTAAACAGTTTAAATCAAGAAATTTTTGAAAACGCTACTGAGTTTGAAAAACGCGTTACTAAAGACATAAGTGAAATAGTTGGTGCAGTTCCACAATGGAAATGGGGCACGCCAATTCGTCTTGCGTTAATGGATGATGGAAGTGATGGATCGATGTCAACTTTGCATGAGACTGATTTAATTTCGTTGGATGATCAAACTCTGCTGACAACCGATATTGCGTCGGATAATGCGGTTGACCAAGCACGACATTTTTTACAAGGTGTTGCGCAATCTTCTCCACAACTTTGGATGACTCGGTTATTTCGATCGTTGTGTCCTGTGACAGGTCAACCAGACTGGGCAAAAATTTGTATTCATATGGAAGGGCAAGGTCCAAGCCCGCAAGCGCTGCTCACATATTTATTGTCTTATCGTCGACACTCGGGTTTTCATGAGCAATGTGCGGAACGTATTTGCGAAGATCTTTGGCAACAATGCAGCATAAGTTATTTAGAAGTGAAAGCGTATTTTATGCCACGCGGAGGAATTTCAATTAATCCCCGACGCAGCCTTCGGCGTATCTGATTTTATAACGTCAGACGCTCTATCTTCTAAATTAAGAGATTCTGTTTTTATGATTTCTGTTTTTTGTATATCTTTCATGCGTGTAATATCTTTCAAAGCAGGATAAAGATTCATCGTTGCTAAAGAAGATGTTTTATTAATTTCTTTTACTGTTTCTGCTTCTGTTTCAGCAAAATGTTGTGCGACATCTTCTTCAGTTAGGTCGATGCTATGCGAACGGTTTCTGCCTGATGATTTTGCTTCATACAATGCTTCATCTGCGGCACGTAAAAATTGAATCGGCAATGAATCAATATTCGGAATAATTGAAGCAACACCAATGCTAATCGTGACGTAGGGAGCAATAGGTGATTCCTCATGTGGAATTGCTAAATTTTTAATTTCTTGATGTAAAGCTTCTGCAACTTGAATTGCGCCTAAGCTATCGGTTTCTGGTAATAACACCACAAACTCTTCTCCACCCCAACGCGCTACTAAATCCGAAGGCCGTAACACTTGAGAATCTAAAGCGTGCGCTAATTTTATTAGGCATTGATCACCTTCATGATGCCCATAAAAGTCGTTGTATTTTTTGTAATGATCGATATCGATAAATAATGCGCTTAAAGGTGCTTGAATGCGATAACACCTTAGCCACTCACGCTGAAAATAATGGTCAAAATATCGACGATTTGGAATGCCAGTTAATTCATCGGTACGATTTTCTGCACGCAATTGATGGCTTAAAATTCGTAATTGTTTTTTCTCCATGCCTAACAAATAGCACTGTAAAAAATTATGCCGAATTAATTGTTCATTAAGGTAGCAAATTCCTAAACTTAAAATGCCACCCATAATCAGTGCAACTAGTACGAGTGGCTGTGATGAGTCTGTTTGAAGAACATTTAAAAAAATTGTACCTATGGTTAACGCTGAACCCAGAGAAATCGCAGCTGCTTTAAATGAGAGTAATGTGCAACATGTTGCACTAAATATCAGCATAAGTGTGGTAATAGCAAGGAAGAATTGCAAACCCGGTAGAAAACCTATCGCAAAAATTTGTACAGAAATAGAAAAAAATGCAGCTAATGCAACCCAGCGTTCAGTCCTTGCATTTTTACTTAACCAGCACGGTCCAAGACAAATTAAAATAGATGCGCCAACTGTTAATCCCAAACCAATCCAGGTTTTGTGCAACCAACTTGGAATAAAAATAAAAGTGCCAAGACAGTAAGTGATAAAAAATAACGTAGTTAAAACTGCGTTTTGTCGAAGTAAACAAATAACGTGCTCACGAAAGTATTCTTTGAAAGCTTTTTCTAAATAAGCAGATTCAAAACGAAGCTGTCTTAATTTTTGTCGATGCAACAAACCCTCAACAGAGTCGATGCGATTTTGCAAAAATTTTGTACTTGGTTCGCTCATACACACCAGCACCTTAGTAATACAACCGAGCTATACACCCGTAGCGAATAATTTTAGGAACAGTATGCAGGCCTAAAACATATTTGCTACGGGTATATACCCGTAGCGTATGACCTTTGTTTTTAAAAAAGGGTAGGTGTTCATCATGATCTTTTTTCCCGCTTGCTTTGTTGTCTTTCCTTGCGTAAAGCTTTGGCTACGCAGCGTCAAGACGCCGTGCAATCGAAAAAAAATCTTTATGCTTAATCATTTCATTTAACCTAATTTTCATTCGCTACGGGTATATGCACTCATTTTAGTCAAAGTTAGCTAAAATGCCCCAAGTTAGAAGTGTGATTTACATCAAGTTTTTCAAATTTTTTAAAAAAAACCTTGAAAAAATGAGGTTTCGATCACATTCTTGGGCCGCGTTATACAAAATCAAGAATGGTTTTCCATTAGGTGCGATGATTATGAGTCCGCGGAGTATGACGTTGAGTATGCTAAACCTTTCTGATTGAAAAGGTGTAGAGCGAGAAAACATCGCAACAAAATGGAAATTTATTCTGCGTTTGATAAATATTTTTCAATACAAAATAAGGGAGAAAACCATGATCGAAGTTGATCATGTGACAAAAAGCTTTGATCGTTTTGTTGCCGTTAACGATTTAAGTTTTACTGTTGCAGCTGGGGAAGTGCTGGGGTTTCTTGGTCCTAACGGAGCAGGAAAATCTACAACTATGAAAATGATCACCGGATATATGGCGCCGTCACAGGGACATATTCGGATTTTTGGACAAGATATAAATCAACATGCGCGTGCCATTAAAAGACAAATTGGATACTTACCTGAAGGTGCACCGCTCTACGGTGATATGACACCACTACAGTTGTTGAATTTTGTGATTAAAGTTCGTTCAATTCCAAAGAATATTGCTCAAGATCGCATGCAGCATATTATTCAACGTTTATCGCTACAAGATGCATTAGATCAACCGATTCACACATTATCTAAAGGTTTTAAACGTCGCGTAGGTTTAGCCCAAGCCTTAATCCATGACCCACAGTTATTAATTTTGGATGAGCCAACCGACGGTTTGGATCCAAATCAAAAACATGAAGTGCGAGAATTAATTCGTAATTTAGCGTCTGACAAAATTGTGATTATTTCTACGCATATTTTGGAAGAAGTAGCAGCGGTTTGTACGCGCGCATTAATCATTCGTCGTGGCCAACAATGTTTTGATGGAACACCGCACGAGCTTGAAGCGAAATCACGTTACCACGGCGCTATTCGTGCGGTGTATGAACAACCTGTAACCTCGCAGCAACTTATGCAATTGCCTAATGTTGCAAGCGTTGAAGCAATCGATTCTGAAAATAAAACCTTTGTATTATTTTCTAAATCGGGACCCTTTGATTTCGTTCATATGCAACAAGCCATGCAAAACACGAAAGTCACGCCGAGCCAAATTTCAATGGAGCGCGGACGATTGGATGATGTGTTTCGTAGCTTAACTGCAGCATCGTAAATTTTCGTCATAAATTTTTTTCGAGATAATGATAAAAATCATACCAAACGCAGAATGGTTTTCCATGGTGTAACGTCTTGCAAACGGCGTTGTACACAAGCGAATGAGTCCCGCGGAGCGTACAGTTGAGTACGTGAGCAGGCGAAGAGCGCACAAAATGTTTTGTGACAAACATTTTGCAGGAAGACCATTCTGAGGCAGGTATATCTTGTAGGGATATCGATTTAATAGGAGCATTTTATGGCGCTTAAAGCCATTGTCCAAAGAGAATTAATGGGGTACTTCGGTACGCCACTCGCGTATGTATTTTTAGTTATTTTCTTAATGATCACCGGTGTATTTACTTTTTTTATTGGTCAGTTTTTCGAACGTGGCCAAGCAGACCTTGTTGCGTTTTTTAATTTTCATCCCTGGTTGTATTTATTTTTATTGCCCGCGTTATCGATGCGATTATGGGCAGAAGAAAGAAAGACCGGCACGATTGAATTTTTAATGACCTTACCGGTGAGTTTATCCGATGCGGTAATTGGTAAATTTATTGCGGCCTGGCTATTTGCAGGTGTTGCTTTAATGTGCACGTTTTTTATGTGGGTGACAGTTAATTATTTAGGTGATCCCGATAACGGCGTTATTTTAGCAAGTTATCTTGGTAGTTGGTTAATGGCTGGAGCTTTTCTGGCAATTGGCAGTTGTTTATCTGCAACTACTTCTAATCAAGTGATTGCATTTATTTTAACCGTTGTAGTGTGTTTTTTATTCGTGATGGCGGGTTTCCCAATGATTATGGATTGGGCATCTGTTGTTTTTCCGCAGTTCTTTGTTGATGCAATTGCAAGCTTAAGTTTTTTAACGCGCTTTGAATCGATTAGCAAAGGCGTTTTAGATGTACGTGATTTCTTTTATTTTGCGATCGTAATTGTTGCCTGGTTATTAGCGACAGCGCTGATTATTGAAATTAAAAAAGGGAAAGCATCATGAAGCTAAAAACATTAACTTCAACCACAGGTTTTATTGCGATTGCAGTCGTGAGTTTAGTTTTAATCGGATTAGTAACCGCACTAGGTTCTTCAGCGCAATTCGATTTAACGGAAAACAAATTGTATACGTTGTCGGAAGGCACGCATGCGGTGGTGAGTAAACTAGAAAAACCGGTGAAACTGCATTTGTTTTTTTCCCAATCTGAAAGCCGAGATTTACCGGAATTACGCTCATACGCACGTCGTGTTGAAGAAACCTTGCAAGAAATGGTAGAAATAAATCCAAAAAAATTATCCTTGAAAACAATAGATCCGCAGGCTTTTTCTGAACAAGAAGATCAAGCAGCGGAATTTGGATTACAGTCTGTGCCGATTCGTCCCGGTAAAACCTTATATTTTGGTCTGGTTGCTGAAGACGACAAAGGCGTTGTGCAAACGATTGGTTTTTTACAGCCCGATCGAGAAACGGTTTTGGAATACGAAGTTGCACAGATGATTTACCGTTTAGGTCGATCAGAAGCGCCACAAATTGGTTTGATGTCTTCCATCAATATGATGGGTGAATTTAATTTTATGTCACCCGGTGCGGCAAAATCTTGGGTTGTTGTTGAACAATTACAACAATTGTTTGATGTTAAAAAATTAAATCCAGG
>JAZKFP010000135.1:0-4567 GCA_040386355.1 Pseudomonadota bacterium
CTAATGAAAACACAATGGTTCGAGTACTGGTTGTACCTTGATCAATCGCTAGAATCGCTTTTTTTGCGTTGGACATAGGACTGTTTCTCTCTGTGCTTAAACTTGAAAATGACGCTGGAAAAATACGTTAGAAAATAAGTCGACTATCTTACCTCGACTCTGAAGACTTAGGTACAAACGAAACCTGGAAAATCATTTTACGGCAGGTATGGGTTGTTATGTTTAAAAGCAACTCTTTATACTGCACAGCTTGTTAAAGTTGTACCAACACATTATTTTTTTGTTCTTGAGGATTGATCTAGTGACCCAAGTTGAAAACGACGCAAGTTCTGTGATGTTGGATGTCATGGTTATTGGCGGTGGAATTAATGGGGTTGGTATAGCAGCTGATCTTGCGGGACGCGGTTTGCGTGTTTGCCTCGCTGAAAAAAAAGATTTTGCTTCAGCAACTTCTTCGTGGAGCAGTAAATTAATTCATGGCGGATTGCGTTATTTAGAACATTATGAATTTCGTTTAGTGCGCGAAGCGTTAGCAGAGCGTGAAGTGTTATTACACAATGCACCGCATTTAATTAAACCGATGCGATTTGTACTACCGCATCAACGTCATTTACGTCCCATTTGGTTAATTGCTATGGGACTTTTTTTGTACGACCGCATCGGAGGCAGCAGTGTTTTACCAAAAACACGTTATCGCAAATTCAATGAAAATTCCCCATTACATCCAACGATTCAACGCGGATTTGAATATTCCGATTGCACGGTGGATGACGCGCGTTTGGTCATTGCAAATGCAATTTTGGCTCGAGAAAAAGGCGCTGAAATTATAAATTACACCAGCTGCACGCGTGCTAAACGAGAAGGCGATCATTGGTTAGTCGAATTAGAAACCGCTGCTGGGCAAAAATTAATACGTCGTGCTAAAGCATTGGTAAATGCAACGGGTCCTTGGGCACAAACTTTTATTGAATCAAAATTACAGCAAAAATCACCGCGTCGAGTGCGATTAATTAAAGGCAGTCACATGATTGTGCCGCGCTTATATCGTGAATCCCACGCCTATATTTTACAAAATGAAGACAAACGAATTGTATTTGTTATTCCGTATCAAGATCATTTTTCTTTAATTGGAACTACCGACACTGAATATCAAGGCGATCCGAGTCAAGCCAGTATGGATGTTGTAGAACGCGATTACTTACTGGATATTATTCGTCGTCATTTTAAAACAACCATTACCAATGAACAGATCGTGCATCATTTCAGCGGAGTGCGTCCGTTATGCGACGACGAATCCGCTGATCCATCGGCTATTACGCGAGATTACACCTTAGAAGTGGAAGACAAAGATGGAAAATTACCGTTGCTCAGTATTTTCGGTGGAAAAATTACGACGTATCGAAAATTATCAGAAGCCGCGTGTCTTAAATTAAAACCTTATTTTCCAAATATGGGTAAGAGTTGGACGCGCAAACAATTTTTACCGGGCGGCGATATACATCCAACCGATTTGCACACACAGCTTGCGCAAACCCATGCATGGATTCCAGATGGATTACGTAAACGCTGGATCGATAGCTATGGTAGTTTGTGTTTGCAATGGTTAAAAAATTGCAATTCAATCGAAGACCTTGGTCCGATTTTATGCACAAATTTATATGAAAGTGAATTGCGTTATTTGATGCATAATGAATGGGCAATTACGGCGGAAGATGTCTTGTGGCGGCGGTCAAAATTAGGATTAATTACGCCACCGGGTGAGCAGTTGCGCGTAGAAGCAGCAATGACTCAAATGGGAATCACAGGTGCTTATATGCCTTCCTCAAAATAATTCTCCAGGTTGTTGCTTACTCATGCGCCTGCTCACATACTTTTCAGTATGCTGCGCGGGCTTATTTCGCAAGCGCCTACTGGAAAACAATTTTGAGTTTGGCGTAGGCAATTGTGCTACACAATAATTTCCATTAAAAACGGGCGAATAATTATTCTTCCCTTTTATCAATAATTTTTTTAAATAATATTATGAATTTTTATTGATTAAATTTGGGTCGTTGTCCATCGATGATGCCAGACGCAACGACTGATTGCGTGGCCATAAAATGGTAAATTTTGCGCCGCCTAATGGGCTGTAATACACCGCTGCAACGCCTCCGTGCCAATACGCAATACTTTGCACAATCGATAATCCCAATCCGTAACCGCCAGATTTACGATTGCGGCTGGTATCTAAACGCGCAAATGGAACAAATACACGTTCCCAATCTTCTTGTGGAATTCCTGGACCATCGTCTTCTACATCGACACGCACCATACTTACTTCACTGCGACAACTCACACGCACTTTTGATTTCGCATAACGCACTGCGTTATTCACTAAATTTTGTACGGCACGATGGATGTATCGTGACTCGCATTCAGCTAATAAATCTTCAGTACCAACACGTAATTCAATTTCTATCGCATGCCCCGTGGCTTTACTTTCGCGCGCAATGCGCTGAATAATTTCGACAATATTTATTTGTTCTAATTGCAGTGCAGGACGGCCTTGCTCTAATCGCGCGTAGGTTAAAATCTCATCAATTAACTGACTTAATTCTTCGATATCTTGATCGATATGATCAATTTGCTTATCTACAAACTCATCTTCAACGCTATCTCGAATTGCTTCTAAACCAAAACGAATGCGCGCAACGGGCGTGCGTAATTCATGCGATACCGCATTTGTCATATCGCGTTGTGATTGTAATAAACGCTGTAAATGCTGCACCATTTCATTAATGATGGAGGCTAAATGTCCTAACGCATCGTTACGATCCACAAAAACACGCGCATCTAAATCACCGTGACTAATTTTTTCAATTGCAAATTCCATTTTTTTCAATGTTTCTTCAATAGGCCGTACTAATAAATAACCTGCAACTGCAATTAATCCTAACGCTAAAATGGCAACGCCGAGTAAAGGTAAAATACTAACGGGACCTAGCGTTGTCATTGGACCAAGGTGCAATACACGATCCGCGTCAATTTGTACGTAGCTATGATATTGCGCGACGTTATTAATAAATTCCGAAGTTACGATAAAGCCGGTTTGATTAAATTCGGTATGAAAACGTTCTTCTAATTTTATCTGATTAAATGGCGCAATCTTTACTGGAAAAGGCAATAACTTTTGCAATTCATCGGTAGTTATTTTTGTTTGATTAACTGTCACAGATTTATGATGAATATAATCTCGAAGCACAAGAGTAATTGCACGCAAATGATCTTCTTCAAATGCAGAACGCTCAATTATTAATATAAGTGGAGTTTGCGATACTGCTAACAATGAAATAGGCTGATCGCCCTTATCAAAACTTGAAATTAAACGGCCGGTTTTACGTAATTTTTGAATACTTTTAGGAGATAACGTTAATTCATTTTCGGGTATGAATTTTAACGTCATGCCGCTGTGCATACCGTTAATTCGTTGCATCCAATTGTAAAAATTTGGCTCAGATAAATCTTTTAAATAAAGTTCAATTAAATGCGTGAAGGGATCTGAAATTTTTTCGTGATAGGCATTGCGACGAACGTCATTTAACATTTGAATACTGGTGTAAGCCATTAATCCTACAGCCAGTAAGACTATTAAAATTCCCCAGTAGATTCGTAGAAAAAGACTCTTCACAACCTATATAAATTCCGTTCCATGGAGTGAAATACGTGGCAACTATCTATAGTCTATATAGCTGCCACGATTATTTTTATTTTTTACAGTACGTCTTTAACAAACAAATAGCCTTTACTACGTACTGTTTTAATACGCTTAGGACTAATTGGATCGTCGCCGACTTTAGGTCGTATGCGTGAAATACGCACATCGATTGAACGATCTTGACCGTCGTATTCAATACCACGTAATTTCTCGAAAATTTCTTCACGCGATAAAATACGGCCTGCGCTGGATGCTAACAACCAGAGTAAATCGTATTCTGCACTGGTTAAATCCACGGTTTGACTTTTTAACTGCACTTCACGCGCGCCGTTATCAATCATTAATTCACCAAACTGCAAACGCTGTGGCTGATCCGCTGCAGCATTACTTGCATGGCTTGATGAATCATCATCGTCATTACGACGTAATAACGCACGAATCCGCGCTAATAAAACACGAGGACGTACCGGTTTTGGTACATAATCATCCGCGCCCATTTCCAAGCCAAGCACTTGATCTACGTCATCGGTACGAGCCGTCAACATTAAAATTGGATTTTTAAATTTATCGCGTACTGCACGACAAACTTCTAAACCATCTGCCCCTGGCAACATTAAATCTAATACCACCAAATCTGGTTGGCGACTAATAATATGATCGATGGCTTCTTTTCCATCGGATACTACGCCCACGTCCATTCCATTACTCTGAAGATAATCACGACTCAACGCAGCCAGTCGCTCATCATCTTCCACAATTAATATTCTTGGAACCCTGGGTAATAGGCTGTCAGCGTGTGCTAGCAACTCTCCCATAATACTCCCCTTGTTATATCAGCTGATGACTTCCAGTTGATTACGTCCGATTTCTAGA
>JAZKFP010000136.1:0-6360 GCA_040386355.1 Pseudomonadota bacterium
ATTTAGTACAAACCTCTTTGCGTTCCTTGGTTGGTGAAATGGATTTAGATGAAGCGTTATCTTCGCGCGATCGAATTAAAACACGTCTAAAAGAATCGATTTCAAATGATATTGCAGATTGGGGAATCACTTTAAAAACCGTTGAGATTCAGGATATTAATCCTTCTGCAACTATGCAAAGCGCAATGGAAGAACAAGCTGCTGCTGAACGCCAACGCCGTGCAACGGTAACGCGCGCTGAGGGTGGAAAATCCGCTGCCATTTTAGAAGCAGACGGAAGGCTTGAAGCTTCGCGTCGCGATGCTGAAGCACAAAAAGTACTAGCAGATGCCAGTCAATATTCGATTGCTGTGGTTGCTGAAGCGATTCAAAATCAGGATTTACCAGCATTGTATTTACTAGGTGAAAAATATATCGACAGCATTAAAGCATTAGCTTCTTCAAATAATGCAAAAACTATTTTGTTACCTGCGGACATTGCTCAGACACTTCGAGGATTAGTAAGCAGACCTTGATGCGCCCCTTCACAACTGAGTTTTAGATTTTGAATGATTTCTTCATTTTTAAGTAGCTGGTTTATTCCAGCTACAACTGTTTTGCTTTTAATACTGTCGAATGTCTTTATGATATTTGCTTGGTATGGTCATCTTAAATACAAAGCTTCCCCACTATTTTTAGTAATTTTAATAAGTTGGGGGATCGCTTTTTTTGAATATTGTTTACAAGTTCCTGCCAACCGAATGGGTCATGCTTATTTTTCCGCAGCTCAACTAAAGACATTGCAAGAAGTTATCACTTTAGTAGTTTTTGCTATATTTTCTGTTTACTTTTTAGGAGAGCCTTTGCATTGGAACCATGCAATAGGTTTTGCACTCATTGCTTTAGGCGCATTCTTTATCTTTTATCGCTGGTCTTGATAAAATAGCTATGGTTCAATCTCGCCAATTGCTTAAAGCAATTTTTACCATCATTTAATCGTTGCATGTTCACATAACATATGCCTTGGTTTGATTAAAAGAATTAAGTCGAACAATCAATGATGCATATCGCATATTGTCCACAAAATGTTTTGACTCGTTCAATACAATGTGAAGGGAAGTTTTATATGTCTTTTTTTATTCTTATATTGGCGCTAATTGCTTTGGCCTATGTCGGAGCCCCAGCAATTGGCTGGGTAGCAACGCTTGGAGTTGCTACCATTTATTATAGTTTTTTTGCTGATGCACCAGTTTGGTTGGCAATAATGTTATGGGTTTTATATATTCCTACTGCAGTATTTCTCTGTATTCCACGAATTCGCCAACGAGTATTAACCAAACCTATTTTTTCCTGGTACCGAAAAGTATTACCTCCACTGTCAGAAACTGAACGAGAAGCAATGGAAGCTGGTGATGTAAGTTGGGATGGAGAATTATTTACTGGCAAACCAAATTGGGATTTGTTGCTTGAGCAAGAAGCCCCCAAATACAGTCCTGAAGAATTAGCTTTTCTTCAAGGTCCTGTAAATGATTTATGTCGAATGCTAGACGATTGGAAAATCACACACGAGAGTCGTGACTTACCAGAAGAAGTCTGGAGCTTTTTAAAAAGAGAAGGTTTTTTTGGAATGATTATTCCGAAAAAATTTGGAGGTCACGAATTCTCTGCACATGCACACTCCTCTATCGTTATGAAAATTGCCACACGTAGTATTTCAGCCGCGGTAACCGTCATGGTTCCAAATTCACTAGGACCCGCTGAATTACTATTGCATTACGGTACACCACGTCAGCAAGATTATTATTTGCCTCGATTGGTTAATGGTGATGAAATTCCATGTTTTGCGTTAACTGGACCTGTTGCAGGTTCAGACGCTGGCGCATTAACCGACAGTGGAGTTGTATGTAAAGGAATGTGGGACGGCAAAGAAACACTTGGCTTACGATTAAATTGGGAAAAAAGATATATAACTTTATCGCCGGTAGCTACCTTATTAGGTTTAGCTTTTAAAGTATTTGATCCAGATCATTTGTTAGGTGAAAAAGAAGAACTCGGTATTACCTGCGCATTAATTCCTACATCGCTAGATGGCGTATCCATTGGCACGCGTCACTTACCTTTAACATCCGTTTTTATGAATGGTCCAACCTGGGGTAAAGATGTTTTTATTCCTCTAGGCTTTATTATTGGCGGCGCTGAAAATGTTGGTAAAGGCTGGCGCATGCTGATGAACTGTTTATCAGTAGGTCGTTCCATTTCATTACCCGCATTAAGTACAGGTGCTGGAAAATTATCTGCATTATCAAGCGGAGCTTATGCACGCGTACGTCAACAATTTGGTGTGCCAATTGGTCAATTCGAAGGTATTCAAGAAGCATTAGGTCATGTTGGTGGGTTAACCTATTTGCTCGATGCAGGACGTTTATTTACGGCAGGTTTAGTCGATCGTGGTTTAAAACCTTCTGTTCCTTCTGCAATTTTAAAATATCACAATACAGAAATTATGCGGACTGTTATTGGTCATGCAATGGATATTCATGCAGGCCGTGCAGTTATTGCAGGTCCAAGAAACTATATTGCATCGGTGTATCAAGCGATTCCAATTAGCATTACCGTGGAAGGCGCAAATATTCTAACTCGAAGTTTAATGATATTTGGTCAAGGTGGAATTCGTTGCCATCCATTTATTTTAAAAGAAATGAAAACGATTGAACACGATAATGAAGAATCATTAGTTGCTTTTGACGATGTGTTTTTCCAGCATTTTAAAGCTGGAATTCAAATGGCAGCGCGCTCTCTAGTTTTAGGTTTAACTCATAGTGCTTTCGGGGAAACGCCAAAATCTGCTGGTAATGTTGCTGTGTATTACAAACATTTATCACGTTTGTCTTCAGCATTCTTTTTACTTGCAAACGTTACCATGGCAATACTTGGTGGAAAACTTAAATTTAAAGAAAGTACTTCTGCACGACTCGGTGACATTTTAAGTTATTTATATTTAGCATCGACTGCGCTTAAACATTATCACGATGAAGGTCAACAGCAACAAGATCGGGTATTTCTTGATTATTCAGTACAATATTGTTTGTATAAAATTCAAGAGGCAATGCTTGATTTATTGAATCAATTCCCTATACCGGTTATAGGTTTTCTATTAAAAATTATTGTTATGCCGTTTGGTGCGTTATTTAAAAAACCATTGGATAAAACATTGCAGGGCATCGTTCGTCAGTTGATGCAAATATCACCTGCACGAGAGCGATTAGTCGAAGGTGTTTATTACAATCTTGACCCAAAAGATCCGATTGGCAAAATGGAAAACGCATTTCGCCATGTATTAGCTGCAGAACATTTAGAGAAGAAAGTGAAATCTGCTTTACGCAATGTACCTGGAATTGAATTTAAAAAACGTAATGGGGAAGAAAATTACCAAAAGTTAGTAGCGCAAAAAATTTTTACAGCTGAAGAAGCAAAACAATTACAGGAAAAAGATGCTTTGGTATGGGATGCCATTCAAGTTGATGATTTTGAATGGAAGGACGCAAAGTTAAATCATATTGATCGAAGCTTTTAATTGGAATGCAGACATTATCTTATGAAAGATTTTTTGTGGGAAAGTACATGCGGGCGAATGATTATTCGCCCGTGTTGAAGGCTACCTATTGCTTATTAAATATTCGACAGGTGTTTTAGTAAATCTTATGTGTATTTGTATATAGCAAACGCAGATTGGATTTCCTAAAACACTTTTCTAACCCTTAATAGAAAATAGGCAGCATTTAACACGGGCGAATAATTATTCGCCCCTACATTATTTGTTAAAGTTATGGGGTTGTGTTGAGGTTTGGTATCAGAAGAAATTCAGGTAAATTTCTACGTAATTTATAGATCAACGGGTGATGGTTGGTGTGTAGGGACAAAACATTTTTCGCCCGCATGTACTTTCGCACAACATATCACTTGTAGATTATAACCTGCAAAATCATTCTTATTCATGATGACGAATCAACGTACCCACACCCTCATCCGTTAGAATTTCTAACAACACTGCATGTGGTACACGACCGTCAATAATATGCGCATGCTTTACACCCGATGCGACAGCTTTTAATGCGGAGTTAATTTTTGGCAACATTCCACCGTGAATTGTGCCATCTGCAATAAGTTCGTTTACTTGCAGCGTGGTTAACCCGGTTAATAACTCACCTTGTCGACCTAATAATCCACTGATATTTGTCAGCATGATTAATTTTTCAGCTTTTAAAACCGATGCTAATTCTTGTGCAACAATATCTGCGTTAATGTTATAGGCAGCGCCATCAGCGCCCATACCAACTGGTGCAACGACGGGAATAAATTTACTTTCTATTAATGATCGTAATAATCGATCATCGATAGAATCCACTTCGCCGACATGACCGAGATCTACTTCTTTACCTTCAATGTGCATACGCAATTTTGAAGCGCGAATTAAATGCCCATCTTGACCAGTAATACCAACCGCACGTCCGCCGTGTGATTGTATATTTTTAACGATTTCTTTATTAACTAAACCACCCAAAACCATTTGAACGATTTCCATGGTTTCGGAATCTGTTACGCGCATGCCTTCAATAAATTCAGACGTTTTACCAACACGCGATAACCATTGACCAATTTGTGGTCCACCACCATGCACAATAATGGGATGAATGCCGACAAGCTTTAATAAAACTAAATCTCGTGCAAAGCTGCTTTTTAATTCGTCATCAATCATAGCGTTGCCGCCGTATTTAATAACAAAAATTTTGCCCGCAAATCGACGGATATAAGGTAAAGCTTTGATTAAAACGGGCGCGACGTTACTCGCTTGTTCAGGAGAAAGTGTCATTCTACTTTCCAATATTTCATTGAGCTTTCCGCAGAATAATTTTCCAGATTGTTGTCCAGTTACTTACCTGCTCACGCACTTTTGAGTACGCTCCGCGGGCTCATTTCATGGACGCCTACTGGAAAACAATTCTACGTTTGGCATGGCTAAACAATAGATGATTTAATCATTTAAATTTATTTAAAATTAAAATGGTAAATCTAAATCCGAATCAATTTCTAATAAAATGGTGCGGAATTTATCTTTAATTTCTTCAAGCGTGTTTTCATCGTCGGCTTCAAAACGCGCGACTAACATGGGTGTTGTATTGGATGCGCGTAACAAACCCCAGCCATTTTCATAATCAATACGTAAACCATCAATGGTAGTTTTTTTACCGCCAAAATCAGCGGCTTTTTCGATCATCGCATCAACGATTAAGAATTTACTGGCTTCAGTTACAGCAATATTTATTTCAGGCGTTGTCATTTTCTTTGGATAACTTTCAAAAACTTCTCCAGAAGTTTTATTAATTTCAGAGAGAATTTCTAAAACACGTGCTGCAGTGTATAAAGCATCGTCAAAACCATACCAACGATCATTAAAGAAAATATGTCCACTCATTTCGCCAGCAAGCGCTGCTTTGGTTTCTTTTAATTTTGCTTTGATTAAAGAATGTCCAGTGCGGCTCATGATAGGTTTACCGCCCCACGAGCTAATTAAGTTTGCTAAATCGGAGGTACATTTCACATCGAAAATAATTGAGGCGCCAGGATTTTTCTTTAAAACGTCTTGCGAAATAAGCATCATCAGTCGATCAGGATAAATAATTTCACCCGTATTTGTCACAATACCGATTCGATCGCCGTCGCCGTCAAATGCAATACCAAAATCAGCACCGACTTCCGTCACTTTTTGAATTAAATCTTTTAAATTTTCTGGTTTTGAAGGATCAGGATGATGGTTAGGAAACATGCCGTCGACTTCATTGAATAACGAATCAACACGCGCACCCAACTGTTGAAATAAATGCGGGACCATACAACCGGTGACACCGTTTCCACAATCAATTACCACATGTAATGGACGACTTAAAATTACGTCGGAAGCAATACGATCAGTATAAGCCGATGATACGTCTTGAATATCTTCAGAACCTTCACCAGAAACAAAGTTTTTCTGTTTAATTCTCTGATACAAACTTTGAATACTGTCACCCGACAATGTATTGCCACCTAAGACAATTTTTAAACCATTATAATTTGGAGGGTTGTGACTGCCGGTCAACATGACACCCGACTGTGTTTTTAGATGATAGGTTGCGAAATATAAGACTGGTGTAGGGACCATCCCAATATCAATTACTGCTAAACCTGAATCTTGCAAACCACTTTTTAGTGCTGCAATTAAAATTGGACCTGAAATGCGACCATCGCGTGCAACACAAATCGAAGTTTGATTAAGTTCTATTGCTTCGGAACCTATTGCGCGTCCTATCCAATACATGACTTCTTCATTTAAATCTTGATTCA
>JAZKFP010000137.1:0-9099 GCA_040386355.1 Pseudomonadota bacterium
CAGCGGTCATGCAAGTATTCTCATTATTTCGTGATCAATTTGATTTATCTGCGTTCGAATTTTTTTCTGACAAAGCGTTGCAACATGTAATGGATCGCAGTGGTCGTGCCGCACCTTTGGCTGAGCGCACGCCTTTTTATGTACTGTTGGAATTGGTTGATCTTTCCGCCTCACAACAAGAACAATTATTAACTTGTTTTGAAAAAGCTGTAGAAGAAGGTTGGGTGTTAGACGGCGTGATTAGTCAAAGTGATCAACAAGCTGCGGATTTATGGGTATATCGAGAACATATTAGTGAATCAATTGCGCCACGTACACCGTATAAAAATGATATTTCAGTCCGAGTGTCAAAAGTTTCAGCGTTCTTAGCGGAAGTCGATCGTTTAGTAAATCAATATTATCCGGATTTTGAAATTATTTGGTTTGGGCATATTGGTGATGGAAATTTACATCTTAATATTTTAAAACCAGAAAATTTAATTGCGGAAGAATTTTTCCGTCAATGCAATCAAGTGACAAAATGGGTGGGTGATTTAATCACACAATTTGAAGGAAGTATTTCTGCAGAACATGGCGTCGGGTTATTAAAAAAGCCTTATTTGCATGTGTCGCGCTCACAGACTGAAATTGAATATATGCGTTCGATTAAGAAAATATTTGATCCGCATAATGTAATGAATCCTGGAAAAGTATTCGATATACCCGTAGCGTATGAAAATTAGGGCGCTTTGCGCGCCGCGACTCAAGGCAGCGGCCGGACAAATGAAATGGTGAAGCATGAATATTTTTTTTCATTTGCAAGGCGCTTTGACGCGGCGTAGCCAAAGCTTTACGCACGCAAGAGTGCTGTGACGCGCTCTTGCGGTCTTAACATAGTAAGTGGAAAAAAAGATCATGATGAACACCTAATTTTTATACGCTACGGGTATATACCTTCCTCATAATGATTTCCAGGTTGTTGCATATTCGTTCAACCTGCTCACATACTCAACTGTACGCTCCGCGGGCTTCACTCTATGCGCCTACTGGAAATCCATTATGAGTTTGGTATATTTCCGCCCTGAAATAATTTTCGATTTCGTTAAATATTTGTTTGCTTCTTAACCTAATTGATTTTCGTTATTAATAAAATATTTAATTAATCGTTTTCATATTAAATTCAGTTAATAAGTCTTTTATTTTTAGTACAGGCGTTAAGCTGGTGAGTTTGATCCACTCTTCTTCATGATAAATAGTGATTTTAATTTGACGGCCGTATTTTTGCTGAATGGCTGGAATTTTTTCTGCGTATGGCCAGGCAGGGATTAACATAGTTTCAAGATTTAATGCACTGCATATCCAGTTTTTATTCCAGCGACCTGTGGCTGCAACGACTTCTCCCGCTATATCGCATATTCGACTTTCGCCTTTCCATGTGCTCGAAACAATAGGGTAGTTGTGTTGCCATGTGCGCGTAGTTAATCGTTGACCGCCAGCAAATGCCGTAACCCAAAATACTAAATCCGTTTGAGCTTTGGAAAGTTGTTCCCAACCCATATCCGAATCGATATCGAAACATATTTGGACACCAACTTGACCAAAATCGGTTTTAAAAATAACCGGAGTACTTGGACCTTGTTCAATGCCTAAATTTATTTCTTCAGGTGTTAAAAGAATTTTTTGATATTCGCCAGTAACTTCGCCTTCACGATCAATACAAACAGCTGCATTAAATATTTTATTTTGATGCTGGGTGTAGGTAGGACAAATAACATAACAATGATTGGTTTTAGCAAAAGCTTGAATGCGTGGCATGATTTCTTGATATGAAAATTTCACCATTGCCTGCAAATTTATTTTGTTCAGAATATTGGCAAACGCAAAGGTTTCAGGAAGGCAAACAATGTCAGGCTTAAACGCACGAGTTTCTTTGCAAATTTTTAGCATTTTGTTCAGCATTTCTTGGTGAGTTTCAAGCCAAATATCTTCGTGCGAAATGGTTGCTATCCAAATCTCGCGAGGTAATGCATTGTCACAATGGAATTGTTTGGATTGTATTTTGTTAGGATGAGTAGAGTGCGCGCTTAGGTTCGATGAAAGCCCGTATAGTGTGCTGACGCCTAATCCTGCAATTCCAGCCTTAAAAATCTGGCGTCTGTTAAGAACATTTTTTGAATCGCTCATACAAGTGTCTTCAATTTTAAAGTGTGAAATGAAATTTTATATATACTAATGCCATTTTCTAAAAAGTATAAAAATTCCAAGGAGAAAGCAGGTGCAATGGATCGATAACAGTCCAGTGGGTTTTTCTCCATCCAAGATAATTTGTGTTGGTAGAAACTATCGTGAGCATGCAATCGAGCTTGGCAATGCAGTCCCAGAATCTCCGCTGCTTTTTTTAAAACCACCTTCTGCAATTCAATGTGTAGAAAACAGTGTGTGGGTACCAACTCAGCATGGACCTGTTTCTTACGAATGTGAAATTGCGCTTTTGATTGGTAAGACCTTAACCCATGTAACTGCGGAAGAAGCAAAAACTGCGATTATTGGTGTGACATTAGCATTAGATTTTACATTACGTGATTTGCAAAATGAGTTGAAAAAGCAAGGTTACCCTTGGGAAAAAGCGAAAGCATTTGATGGAGCTTGCGCATTAAACACATGGGTGCCTTGGTCGGATAAATATGTTGAATTAAATTTGGGTTTTTTTTGTGCTGGGCAAAAGAAACAGGAAGGATCTTCATCGCAAATGATGTGGCCCATTGCAAAATTAATTGCTGAAGCATCGAAATGGTTTACGTTGCAACCCGGTGATGTGATTTTAACTGGTACTCCTGAAGGCGTAGGTTTGATGCCTGAGGGAGAAGTGCAGTGGAAGTTATCTATTAAAAATAAAGATTCAGAAATTAATGTGCATGAATGGAGCGCAATTTGTAGAAAAAATAGAGATTCAATGCTTTAACTCTGTATAAAAAACTGATATAAAATCCACACTGGCTAGGACTTCAAACAATGCAGCTGAGCTTTATGCATATGTTTTGCCAGAAAACAAAAATAAAAGCTAATTACTATAACTATCCAACAAAAATAAAAGGTAAAAATATGAAGAATTCTCCAAAACTCATCGTTAAAATTATTGCTGGTTTAAGTTTACTTGCCTTTTTCTCTACGACATTAACTGCATGCGGATGCCTTGTTCAGCGCGAAGACGGCTGCAGAGTTGGCCTGCCAATTGGTGGTAATAATACAGGTAATAATGCGGGTAATTAATTTAGCCAAATTTTTTTTAAGCACGGTTTACGGGCCGTGCTGTTAAGTTTTGCTTTTTATCCTTGAGCCCTTGTTTTTGTTTGAATATTATTCGGTAAATAGGAAAAGTCGTAATTATGACGATGAGCAAGAAAAATTTTAGACTTGCGGAAATAGAAGCAACTTTAGACATTACTACATGCGCTGTTCCATTCCACAATATTTGCAACAGACAAAAATTTTCAACAACATCAAGTAGCGCTGCTGTAATAATTGCTGTTTGAATGCATTGACGAATCAGCTTACGCTTTAAAGTGCTTGTCCAAATCCATAGTAGTGTGCTGTAAGATACAATAAATAAAAAATCTAATCCAAGATTGAAACCCACTAAGCTGCGTTGCTGAGAGTTCCAGTCTAAGATCCATGGTTCAGAAGCAAAGCCATGGAACTCAAAAGATATAATCCCAAGAGGTATTTGAGGTGTTCGAAGCAGCTGATCCAAAATGCTAAGGATTAATAATAAAGTAGTTGTACACACAAACCAAAAACGTAATGAAAAAATGAAGCGCATTTTATCTTTCCATTCTTGTAAAAATTTTTTATTTCTGTAACCGTAGAACTTAAGATTTTTGCCAACGCTCAAGCCAATCTGCAACTTGATCTAGCCTTGAATATAAATCCGCATGATTTGAGTATTTTAAAGCTGCCAATGACCATTGTTTAATTTGTGTTGGTTGCTCTAAAACATGTTGCAGAAGTTTATTAAATTTTTCTTGAACAAAAGGTTCATTTTCGATTAATACACCTGCATGTGCTTCGATAATATGCGGAGCGTAGCCACAATTATTAGAAGCAAGTACACCTAAATTATAGGTGAGAGCTTCTAGTAAAACATTGCCGGTGTTTTCATGATGTGCAGGATGTAAAAGTAAATCAGATGAACGCATCCAGGAACATACCTTAGGATGTGCAATACCACCTGTAAAATGTATTTGATTCGAAATTCCTAGTTTTTTACTCAGCTCAATCAATCGATTTGCATGACCTTGACCAATAATTACTAAATGCGTTTTTTGTCGAATCGACGGCGTTAAAGCTGCTAACGCATGAATACTTCTTGCTACACCCTTGCGTTTAAAATCACTACCAACCATTAGCAATACATATGCTTCAAAATGAATATTAAATTCTGATCGCATTGTGTGTCGTTCAATTTCTAAAAAATTTTTATCAAAATCCAATGCTCGTTTAATGCCAGGTTTTAATACCATCATGCGCGTGTCAGGTGTCTGATAATGTTTCTGGTAAATAATTTTTTCGCGTTCTGAAATGCAAAAAATATGTGTTGTGGAATCAATTGAAAAAATTTTTTTCTCAATATCTGCAAGTGTTTTATAACGTGATGTCCATCGAACCCAAAAAGGCCGTTCATTCTGAATGTATTCGCGATAACACACATCACCTGCGTAATAAATATCGAGTCCAGGTAAACGATTGAAACCAACATAAATAGAATCTGGTTTTTGTTTTTTGTAAGCTGCTAGTGAATTAGCAAAGCTGCGGATTTTACCATGATTAGTTAAATTCTTTTGAGGATACTCATGAATAATAATGCCGGCAGGTTTATCACTTTGCCAGTTCATCGTAATAACATCAATTGAAAAGCCACGTTTTTGCAGAGCTAATAAAATATTAATAAAACTTTGTTGTAAACCACCAAAAGGAAAGTATCGCAAAATAACCAATGAAATGTTTCGAGAATTTGCCATATATACCCGTAGCGAATGAAAATTAGGTTAAGTGTAACGGTGAAGCATGAATATTTTTTTTCGATCGCGCGACGTTTTGACGCTGCGTAGCCAAAGCTTTACGCAAGGAAAAGCAACACACAAAATGTCTTGCAAACGGCATTGTGCGGAAAAAAAGATCATGATAAACACCTAATTTTAATTCGCTACGGGTATGTACCAACCTTACTACTAAAAAGGTTTTTTCCAATAACTCACGCCTGTAATCGCAGCTTTATGTAAAGCAACAAAAAAGTAAATATTAAATAACCATCGATACTGACGAAGGGTTGGTAGTGAATAAGCAACCCAAGCAATACCGTAAAAAATAAACTGCACAATAAACAAGCCATGAGTTAATGGGTGAGGTAGTGCTAGGCTCGTAATAAATAATACAAGCATTGCATAAGGCATGATCAATCGCAAAATGGGATAGGAAAAAAATTGAATCCAAATTGGATTTTGTCGAGGCGACAACAACCAAGAATGCTTTGAAATACTTTGCAAATTACCCGCGAAAAATTTCTTGCGTGCAATTATTTTTTGTTCACTTGTGATAGGAGTTTGTGGAAACACTTGAGCACGTGGTTCCATCACAATGCGACGGCTTTGATATAACATGGGTAATGCCATTTCCATTTCATGAAAAATGGTATCTTCTGCGAGCGGTAAATAATCGCGCCGTCGAATAGCATATAAACCACTGCTCATATCACTCATTGAATGAATTTGACTTTCCCATAATTTAATATGACGTTCATAGCGCTCACCTAAGCTAGCTTTATTAGTTGCCTCATGCCAAGACTCGAACGCCGATTTATTGCTGATGAGGCCGATAACAACGCCAATTGTTGGTAATTGCAAACGTTCAACTAAATAATTAATTGATTGCGCACCCATTTGATGACGCACGTTGCTAAAAATTAATATTTCCCCGGAAGATTTTTCTACGGCTCTGCTTAAAGCAGCGGCTTTACCACGACTCGGATTTTGTTCAAGCATTTTTATTAAAGGATTTTTTTGAGCCTTTAACCATTCTAATGATCCATCATCAATACCATCGGCAACTACAATAATTTCCAAACTGTTTTTTGGATAATTAATATGTTGCATGGCTTCAAAAAAGCGGGGTAAAAATGATCGTTGATCTGAACATACTAAAATTAATGAAACCTTAGGTAGGTTTTCCGCTAACTTTAATTTATAACGAAAATCTTTTGCTTTAGCGCGACATAATTCAGCCCAGATAACTAGTAGAAGAGGGTATCCAATATAACCATATAGCAAAATAAAAAAACTAATAAAAAAGAGAACCCAGATAAATATCATGATGAGCTACTAGTGTGTGCAGTTAAAAATAATTATGCCTTTTTGTTCAGTGTTACCAAACCAAATGTCATGCAATTGCATAATATATTTGTTCAAAAGGCATTAGAATGTGCATTGTACAAACTTATGCTACATTTTTCACGAATCAAAAAAACTCAGCATTTATACTATACCCATAGCGTATGAGAATTAGGTGTTCATCCTGATCTTTTTAATCGCTCACATGCGTTGCATTTCCTTGCGTAAGCTTTAGCTACGCAGCGTCAATGCGCCTTGTGATCAATAAAAAATCTTCAGGCTTCACTACTTCGTTTTACCTAATTTTCATTCGCTACGGGTATATCTAATGCGAGTAGCCGATGAATGTCTTAAGAGTGTTTATCAATTGATACATGCGGCATTTTTAACAGCCAGAAAGTAAAAGAACTGCTGGCAGCTCCCAATAACCAAAACAGAAAAAATCCTATTGAATAGCCTGTTTGGCGGTCAATAGGAATGTTCCAGGCTGTAATAGGACCTAATTCAATCGGGTCAAATATTGAGAAGAAAAATCCTGTAGCTGCTACTGCTAACAAAAACGAAGGCCATAAAATAGCGCTAGCATTGATCATAAATAATTTATTCTTTTTATTGTCGTCTTGATTGGAGGAGATTGGTGTGGGATTCATATGTTGTCCTTAATAACTAATTTCGACCTTCGAGTCTAGACACAAGTCCGTTGCTTTTGCTAGTTCAAAATCTAAATGATGCAGACCGCGTATTTTATGTGACCACCAATAAACAGAAGTTGATCCCCATTCAATCTGTAATTCAGGATGATGTTGATGTTTTTCTGCTAGTAATCCAACCCGGTTAGCAAACTCTATTGCGATAAGAAAGTTGGAAAATTTGTAGGTTTTAAAAAGTTGTAAGATGCCTTTGCGTTCCAAAATAACCCAACCTGGAATCTCACTTAATTTTTTAACTGCTTGTAATTCGCTTAATCGTTCCGCATCTTCATGGCATGCTTCACAGTCTGTATTTTGTTTGTCTGTCATATCATGTTCTCTAATCTCTAATTCATTCGAATACTTTGTTCAAACCTTCTACGCTTTATTTAATGCTGAACATTTTTGATGGTGTAGGAAAAACAATGAATAAACTCACAGAGTGGTTTAATGGCAATTCAATTACTGCTGATAGTTTCCCAGGGTTGGATCCTAGAATTGTACAGCTCATATCTTCGCACGAATTTGCCTGGCTGCAGTGGGCAGAAGATTTAAATCTTCAAACCAAACCAATTCAAAGCATGGTATTGGCAATTGATGGCGAAAAATCTTTAATCTTATGCGATTTTCCATTGGGCAAAGAAATGGAATTTACTGCGGCGCGTTCCGGTAACTTGTTAAAAATTGAAGTACGACGTTCAACTAATAGTTTGCAATGGCAGAGTCAATTTGTAGGGCCAATGGTTTGGAAGGGTGAAAAGACAATCGCCTTAACCTGGCCGCAACAAATTATTGCTTACCAAAGACGTTCAGCTTACCGAGTTGCTTTTAAAAACGAAGCAATATTGGAAAGGCCAACACTTATTTTTTCTACTGAACGCGCAGACGCAATAGCGATAGTTGATCTATCCGTTAATGGCATAGGATTTCATGTGGCTTCTCAATTTGCAAATACGCTTCGTCCAGGTGTAATAGTGCAGCACTGTGAATTATGGTGTGGAGCAGAACCATTAATTCAATGTGATTTAGAGATACGGCGAATAGAAACCGCTTCAGGAAAAGCAAAATCTTTTGTCGGTGCCAAAATAAATCGCATTGAGCGTAACGATCAACGTAAGTTAGAACAATTTTTGGCGCATCATCAACGGCAGTTACAACAGTCTCGTATGCCCTGAATTTATCTTCTATTCAAAATGCTTTTTAAATAGTTGAAAAGGGTTTTAAGAAATAATATTTGCGTTTGGAGTAT
The DNA here is from genome assembly GCA_040386355.1 of Pseudomonadota bacterium. GTDB lineage: Bacteria > Pseudomonadota > Gammaproteobacteria > Pseudomonadales > UBA6940 > JAZKFP01. The sequence goes on from JAZKFP010000137.1 coordinate 8,301, forward strand.
AAAATTCAAAACTGTGATTCAGTCAGCATAAATTCTTCTTTTTTATATCAATTTTTTCTTGTGTAAGTATTCTTATTTAATCCAAGAGTTTAACTGGAATAGATGAGATGAATTCTGTTTCTTCAAAAATTATTCAGAAAGGTTTTATTTTAATTGAAGTGATAATTTGTTTTGTTATTACGTCAATTATGATTGCAGCCATTGTTAGCGTAGCAATCCAGTTCAGTGCATCTGTTAAATTATGGAGTGAGCGTGAGCTTGCTTTGCAGTCAGTACGACAAATCCTATTTGAAATTTTCAATAACTCATTATCGAGCCGAGCTTTTTTATCAACAGATTGGCAGGCAGCTATCGCTTCAGCGCCGATTGATTTTAATTTTGTCTGTAAAACAGATGCGATTGATGCACCAAATATTTGTTACCCAAGAGATTATATCGAACAACGTATTTCCGGATTGCAAGATCATTTAGCAACTCAGTTGCCGGGCGCAACATTGCATTTAACTGCTTGTGATTTTGATAATGGTGTATGTCTAGGTGTACGCTGGCCAAAATGTTTTTTGTTGAAAAATATGGACGAAAATACGCCTTGTATTCGAATTCCATTATTTTCAATCTATCCTGCTTGAAGGGTTCTATGTGAAAAATTTTCTCCATATTATCGGTAATAATACAACACGATTGCTTGGATTTACTTTAATCGAAATGTTAGTTGGAGTAGCGCTGCTTGGATTTTTAGTTGCTTCACAAATGCAGATTATTCAAACTGTTTTAAATAATTATCGTGAAAAACAAAAAA
>JAZKFP010000138.1:0-25516 GCA_040386355.1 Pseudomonadota bacterium
AGAAAATAAAACGGATTATAATCTACTAACTTTTAGGAATTCTCATCTGCGTTCGGTATATACCCGTAGCGTTTGAAAATTAGGTGTTCATCATGATCTTTTTTTCCACTTACTATGTTAAGACCGCAAGAGCGCGTCACAGCACTCTTGCGTGCGTAAAGCTTTGGCTACGTTGCGTCAAAGCGCCTTGCAAATGAAAAAAAATATTCATGCTTCACCATTTCATTTGTCCGGCCGCTGCCTTTAGTCACGGCGCGCAAAGCGCCCTAATTTTCATTCGCTACGGGTAGAAAACTTGGAAAAAATTTCTTAGCTAAGTTTATAGGACGTTTATTTAAATGCCCTTTTTTTTACAGGTAATGATGGAGATGATACTATTTACTCAGTTGCCTATGACTTCTAAGGTGCTTTCAAAAAATCACCAAATTTAGATTTCAATTTATCTTCTAATTTATTTTGTACTTTTTCCTCAACTTTCTTTTGTGCTTTTTCAACTTCAACATTTACTCTTTCTTCGGCTTTTGATTTAAGTGCAGATTTCAAATTATTTTCAATTAATTTTTTAGCACTTTTAGTTTCGATGCTACAGGATGGAATTCCAGTCCAAGATCCCTCACACCGAATTGGCCAATCAATTCCACGTAATTTTGGATTAACCCAATCAGCACGTAAATCCATTAACCCAGATAATACATAATTTTGTTTTTCTAAACTAACTGCTATATCACCTTTTAAAGCAGCATCCGTTAAATCTGCAGCTAATTTTTGAATAGAAATTTCTTTTGCATTAAAAGCTAGATGCGCAGATATGGTTTTTAATAAAGTTTCTGCACGTGCAATTTTAGGCATCGGCAGTGTACCACTATTAATTAATGGTGTTAGAACCGGGCCTAATTTGCCGAGTGATTCGTATAAACTTTTCTGCATGGATAATCCTTCGATAACACCGTTAGCGATTTGAAGATCAGCAGAACCTTTAACTGATTTCATAAGAGCGTTAACAGAATTACCTTGTGCTGTAGTAGCTGCAGTCATTCCTAATAAACCCGACAACCAATAATTATCCGGATTTATTGATTTTTCTTTAGAAATGAATCGCGCTAACAAATTATCCAACTGAACACCATTAATTTTCTTATTAACCTTCAATTGAGCAGGATTTTGATTAACGTTCAAATCTGCATCAAACGCAATTCCTCCGCCAAATGTTTCTTTTGTGTTACCAGTGACTTGAATAATTCCATTATTGGCTTTTGCATTTAATGCAACATTATTAGATTCGATACCTTGATATCGAATTTTTTTAACACTCACATCAATATTAGCTTTTAGATTTTTCAATGTGTCTATTGGAAGAGGAGTATCTGTTTCTTTAGAAATATTTTCTTTAGGGGCACTGACTTCTGTTGCATTATCTTTTGGTAAAAAGGCATCAATATCCAAAGTATCAAATTTAACGTTTGCAGTAAGCGTTAACGGCACTGTTTTAGACTGTCCAGATGGAAGTTTTGCTTGAGCAAATAAAGAACCAAGCATTTCATTTAAACGTAAGGTTGGAATATTTAATTTAAAATCACTTTTCGCTAAATCTAACGCAATATCACCCTGCGTTTGTACATTCATATCAGGCATGCCAGGCGTTTTATACTGAGTCTTCATATCAAATTTTGATTGAACCATTTGATAATCTGCACTAAGCGAAGAGGTAGCTTTTATATCCGATTTAATACGTGTTTCACCTTGTTTTGCAGTTAACGCAAGCGTCAGCGGGAAAGTACGCTGATCTAGTTTATAGTGATCGATATTTAATTTTATTGGGTCTACAGTCCATACACTTGCGCTATCACGATAAATTACTCGGCCGTCCGCAAGTGAAAACTTTAAAACATTCTTAGCACTATCCATTGCAAATTTTGCATTAGTGAGCATGTTTACTTCAGGAATTTCGGGAGTTTTATACACTGTTTTGAGTAACATTTCTGAACGAATAATTTGGTAATCTGGACTGATTGATAATGTACCTTTGATTTCTGCTTGAATTTGAGTTTCTGCTTCTTTAATTAGAATCGAAAGTTTTAACGGAAAGGGTTGACCGTCTAATTTAAAATGATCGATATTTAAATTAATTGGATCTAAACGATACGTAGTAGGACCATCTTGATAAAGCACACGAGCGTTTACCAATCTAAAATTTTGTAATTCAAGTGCAAGTGGTTTTGTATCAGTACTGGTTTTTTTATCTTCTTCAGTTTTACTTTTTGCTGATAGTTGTTCAATTAATGAAGACCAATTGCTTTGTTCACCTTGCTGAATCCAAGTTAATTCTGGTTTTTCAAAGCTGATATTTTCGATATCAACTTGGCGTTTTAAAAGAGGTAATAATGATAAAGAAGCAGAAGCAGTGTCGGTAGAAAATAAAGGTTCGCCTTTTTCATTTTTAGCGCTTATCGTTTCTAATGATAATCCCAACGAAGGCCAGATAGATAAACCAATTTTTTCAATTTTTAACTGAGTTTTATAATCTTTAAGCGCCAATTTTTCAATACGTTGGCGAATTTGATCAAAATCTAATGTCATAATTAAGACGATAGCTGCAATAAAAACAATCGAAATAATACCTAAAATCCATTTCAAAGCTGTTTTCATGCGAGTTGCTCCATCTAATAAAATACGCTCGTTTCGGATTCGTAATCTGGATTAAAGTTCCACTATGTAATTTTTTTTAAAGTTGCATTTCTCCAGAAATAATTTGTTCATACATCGTTTGATCTAATATCACATATCCTATTTGAGGACGTAAAACTAAAATGCTCTCTAATACTTTACGTAAATCATAAGCTTCATCTTGCAATTTAGTTTTAACGTATTTGAAAGTGCTAGTAGTTGATAAGCTGGATTGAATTCTGAGAAATAGAGGTATTGCATAACCTGGTAATTTTGCTTTAAGAAAATCATAGAGTTCATCAATTTCAATAGCGTCAAATGTTAAACCTGGTTCTAGCGTAATAGCAGCCATTCCAGCGCGACCTTCGGTTTTAGGTATTTCTACACCGTACACCACAGCTTCACGAATTAAAGGAAATTCCACTAAAATATTTTCAACTTCCATCGTTGAAACATTTTCACCTTTCCAACGAAACGTATCGCCAATTCGATCTACGAATTGAGCATGTCGCCAACCTAAATCACGCAATAAATCGCCAGTATTAAACCAACGGTCTCCTGATTCAAAAGCGTTTTTAACAATAACTTTTTCGGTTTGTCGTTTTTCGGTATAACCATCAAGTGGATCACGATCATTAATTTGACTAATTAATAATCCAACTTCACCTTGACGCACGCGTTCAACACGTCCTTTTACGTTGCGAATCGGTTCATCGGTATCACGATTGTATTTAACGATAGCGTATCGATTGGGGGAAAATCCTACCGTGTTATCAAAATTAAAAAGATTGGTAAATCCAATATTTCCGTCGGACGCGCCATAAAATTCGTATACTTCTTGGATATTAAATCGTTGTTTAAACCCACTCCATAAATAAGGACGCAAACCATTGCCAATCATTTTAGTAACTGGATGATCTCGATCACGCAAGTCTTCTGGTTGACTAATTAAATATCGACATAATTCACCAATATATGCAATACACGTTGCATGGTATTGCTTTGCATCCAACCAAAATTTTGAAGCACTGAATTTTCTACGAATCGCAAATCCAGAAGCGCCTGCTAATACGGCACTCCAACATACGCACAATGCAGTAGAATGATATAAAGGCAAAGCACAGTACAGTACATCGTTTTGATTTAAGGTTAATGTGATTTTACCGATGCCACCGTATAGTTTTATCCATCGACCATGGCTAAAAATACCGGCTTTCGGTAAACCCGTAGTGCCAGAAGTATAAATATAAAAACAAGCGTCATGACTATAAATTGTTTTAGACGAATCTGGATTGTGTGCAGGAAATTCACGAATAATTTGTGCTATAGGCAAATAATTCTTTGGACACGTGCCTGGATCAAGATATGTATTATGATCGGGTAAATAGGCTTCTTTTCTTTCCTGACTTCTTAACGATTCTCGAATCGATTCATACACGTCAAGTAATTCGGCTCCAACAATAATTAATTTAGGTTCTACTAATTGAATACTGTGACGTAAGCTATCACCTGTTAGGTGTGTATTAACCATCGCAGACACTGCGCCAAGTTTTGCAATACCAGCAGCATAAGCTAATAATTCAGGACGATTTTCAATAAATAAAACAATTGTGTCGCCTTTTTTAATACCGAGCGATCTCAGTGCATGCGCAACTTGGTTTGTCCAACGATTAAACATGTCGTAAGACAACCGTACATTGCGATATAAAATTGCAATACCATTTGGATTTCTTTCGGTTGCATTTTCTAAACACAAACCAATGCCCATTGGAGTTGATTTATCTTGCAAACGTAAGAGTCGTGTACCTTCAATAATACTAGGCAGTTTTTTTATTAACTTAGGTAAATGACTTACCAAATCTTGAAATTGAATAATATCTTTGTTAGACAAGATAATTGCTCCGTATATACCGAACGCAGATGAAATTTCCTAAAACACGCTCCTAATGTTTCATTAGAAATAAGCAGCGTTCAACACGAGCGAAAGGTGTTTCGCCCCTATAAAAAATCATTACTTTTTTAAAAATACATGAATCTTTGCTGATTATCGTAGGGGCGAAACATCTTTCGCCTGCCTGTATTTTCCATGATTCATGAGGCATTTCAGCATAGAAAACCAATCTGTGTTTGTTGTATTTAAAATGGGAATTACGGTGTTTTAAACGTTTTCAATTTTAAAGTGAACGTTTGATTATTATTAATTTGTTGCATTTGGATAAGTTGATGATCTAATTCTGGTGCAAACCACATAATAGTTTGTCGTTTAGAATCCTTTTCAGCGATGCGTTCAACTTTAATTGCGTTATAGCTTCCTACGGGTGCAGAAATTTTTTCTTCACCAACCACTTTAAAAGCATGTGGTTTTAATGAGCCACGATCTACTATTAAAATCTCGACGTCTTTTTTGTCTTGAGCAATTTGACATTGCAGCATTAAAGTTTCAGTTAACCGATCAATAGGAATAACCGTGTCATAACGTACGCTATTAACTTTTTTATTTTCTTCAAAATCTACCCGTTGATCATTAATATGAAAATATTGTCGATAACGACGGTCTTTGCCAACACCCGTTCGATCGTAGCGATAACTAATAGGCTTAATTCCTTTATCCCACTCAAACTCTGCCACTTCTTTAGTACTCAGAAATACTGAACTGGACGTTAATTCCAATCGATAACGATTGGTATCAATTTTTTTTAGTGTGCGTTTACCGCCGCCCCCAAAAGGTACGCCGCTGGCTTTAATTTCATATTCTGCACTAAACGATTGGGTATAACAGGAATTATCAAATTTTTTAGTTTCGGAAGAATTTTTATTACCATCTGTTTCTGCGAATGCTGAAGTGCCTAATAATAAAAAGATTGAAGTAGGCGCTATTTTTTTTAAAAAATTAGATAAGTTTAATCCTGAGTAAAAAGAATTTTTTATTGAATAAATGGTTGTTCGCATACCTCTCTCCATGCTTGATCCAATGCGGGAATATCCATAACAACGCCATTATTAAGCGATTGTCCTCGAAATAAAAGCGTAGGTTGTATTTGAAAATCTTTTCGTGCAAGCCAAGTTAGTGTTAAAGGGTAAAGTTGGCGCTCACGTTCTTGTACGCGTTGCCTTAACGAAATTTCATTATCGTTTGTGTAAACAGGAATTTGGACTTGGGCAAGTATAGGGCCATGATCCAGTTCTGGGGTAACTATATGCACGGTTGAACCATGAACTGCATCCCTTGCTTCTAAAACTCGGCGATGTGTATTCAATCCTTTGTATTTTGGTAAAAGCGAAGGATGAATATTTAAAATTTTATGTGGAAAACGCGCAATAAATTCCGCACTTAAAATTCGCATAAATCCAGCTAGCACAATCCAATCGGGTTGTTGTGCTTCAATGGCATCAGCCAATGTTCGATCAAAATCACTTCGATTGGAAAATTTTTTATGCGGAATACACTGCGTTGGAATTCCTAATTTTTCTGCGTGCATTAATCCTTCGGCACTAGGTTCATTGGAAATAACTGCAATAATACGCATCGGTAGATGATACGTATTAATAGCTTCTGCAATCGCTTGAAAGGTTGAGCCACGACCCGATAATAAAACGAGCATAGAGTCGACTGACTTCATGCCCATTGCACCTCATTCGTTTCACTATTTATAATTTCCCCTAAATTCCAAGCCGTATGTTCGTGTTGATTAATATGCTCAATGATTGCTGCTGCATCTTGTTGTGGCACACAAATAACTAAGCCAACACCACAATTAAAGGTTCGCAACATTTCTGCATCAGCAACTTGACCTTGCTGTTGTAGCCATTGAAAAATATTCGGCCACTGCCAAGATTGAATTTTTGCTGCAGTAGAAGCAGGTAACATGCGTGGTAAGTTTTCTGAAATACCACCACCTGTAATATGCGCTAATCCATGTAGTTTAAATTTCTTTTGCAGTGCACGAATAAGTTTGACGTAAATTGCAGTAGGCTCTAATAAATGATCAAGAATAAGGCGATTATCCAGTTGGATATTTTTAATGTCAGTTGAGCGTTCTAATATTTTGCGAATTAATGAATATCCATTGGAATGTGGGCCACTGGAAGCAATCGCAATAAGTGCATCGCCCGGTTTAATCAATTGACCATTAATTACTTCAGTTTTTTCAACCACACCTACACAAAATCCTGCTAAATCAAAATCACGATTTTGATACAAGCCCGGCATTTCTGCGGTTTCACCGCCGACTAATGCACAACCCGATTGTCGACAACCTTCTGCAATACCGCTAATCACTGTGGTTGCTAGTTCCACATCTAAATGACCTGTTGCGTAATAATCTAAAAACAATAAAGGCTCAGCGCCACAGGTAATTAAATCGTTGACACACATCGCAACTAAATCAATTCCAATCTGCTCACACCGTTGATGATCTAAAGCAAGCCGTAATTTTGTACCAACACCATCGGTACAACTAACTAAAATAGGTTCTTTATAACCTTGCGGAATGGCAGTAAGTGCACTAAACCCTCCAAGATTACCAAGCACTTCAGGACGATGAGTGGATTTAGCAAGAGGGGCAATACGTTTGACCAAGGCATTACCAGCGTCAATATCAACACCAGCATCTCGATAGGTTAGAGCGTCTTGGGTCATGAACAGGCCTCTTTTATGAGTCGGAATGAATAGGACTTTTAAGGCATCGGATTATAACGATAACTTGAGTCGCTCTGCTATCGGGCGAAGTGTCTACACTCTAAACAAACAACAATGAAATTCATTTTTCTATATCCGTAGCGTTTGAAAAGTAGGTCAAGCGTAGCGGTGCAGCATGAAGATTTTTTTACAATCGCAAGGTGCCTTGACGCTGCGTAGCCAAAGCCTTACGCACGCGAGAGTGCTGTGACGCACTCTTGCAGTCTTAACACTGCGAGTCGGAAAAAGATCATGATGAAAACCTAATTTTCAAATGCTACGGGTTTATAATGGTGAAGCGTGAGTAGTTCCCTAATTTTGCATGATCAAAAACTATGGCGTCGCATTGATCGTGAAGTCGCTCAATATTCAATCATGGGTTCAGCTGGCCAATTGATTGTTATCGCGCTGGTGGCGGTTCCAGAATGGATTGGCATAAATTTTCCAATGTCCACCGCCATATTATCTTTGTGTATGGTAGCGGCAATCACTCTGCGCGTATTCTTTTTTGTTAGGTTTGATCTTTTGTATGCCCGTCATCCATCACGCTGGCGTCGACAATGCATTAGTATCCATCATCTCCAAAGTGCGGTTTGGAGCCTTACTGTTTTTTCAATGATTTATACTTTTGGACTTCACACCCTCAGTTTTGTATGTTTGCTCTATGGGATTGCTTTAACTGCCATTCAAGTAATTTTATGGGCAGCCTATCCCGCAGTAAATCGTTTGCATTTATTGTTAACCATATTACCTATGATTGCTGCCTTACTATTAATTCATACACCAGAATCATTTATGGTAGCCGCGATTTTAGCGTTATTTTTATGGGCAATGCTCAAACAATCTGCATTATTACATGATCGTTTCTGGCTGCAATTAAATTACGCGCAAACGGCGCGTGCTTCTCTGCGTGATTTAGAAGCAGAACGTCAACGAGCTGCGGAAGATTTTACGATTCACAGTAGTTTTTTAGCGAATTTATCGCGTGAATTACGTATTCCCATGCATACCGTTGTAGGTATGTTGGATTTGTTAGGATATACGGAATTATCGACTGATCAACGTCGTATGCAAAATACTGCAATTAGTTCTGCACAAAGTATTTTGCAGTTGTTAGATGAAATCGTTGATATGTCGCGATTATTAACCGATCGTTTAGTATTTGAATCTGCAGTTTTTAATATTCGACGTTGTATTGATGAAGTGATGAACGTCGTTGCACCAGTTTCTGTTGCACGTTCTGTAGAATTAAATGCAATTTTTGATGCAGATATTCCGCTACGAGTTCAAGGTGATCGAAAACGTATTCATCAAATTTTGGCACATTATTTATTATTTTTAATTCATCATGTCGCACATAAAGAGGTAACGTTACGAGTTAACTTGCAAACGCTTCACGCCAGTGAAGGTGTGTTGAATCTAGTATTAATTGCACACGATGCTAATTTATCTTCAGGCGAATTACACCGTTTACAGCGCATGTTTGCGTCTGGAAAAATTGACGGCAACATGGCGTCGATTCAGTTAGGGTTAGCGATTGCACATGGATTAGTGCATGGTTTACACGGTCAAACCGCAATTGAATCTACGCCACGCGGTGTGGAATTGAGCTGCAAAATTCCTTTAGCATTATCAACTCAGCAAGCGCTTCGTTCTAAAACACCTCGTTCATTTATTCAACAACGCGTTCTGGTAGTAAGTACTTCGCAAGGATTAAGTGAAAGTTTGGCCAATGAATTAAAATCTTGGCAAATGGAATGGGTAATAGTATCTAAAACTGAGGATGCGCTTGCTTTATTAAATACCGCACTCGAAGCCGGATCACCTTTTTGTGTATTAATTTATGATTTAAATGAAGACGAAAATAATTTGTGTCATTTTCCTATTCAAGTTTCTGAAAATTCAGAATTTAATATTGGACAAATTTGGCTAGGCACGTTGCATCATCGTCGAGATCCACAACTTATTCAATTAGAGCGCCGCTTCAATAATGTAATATTTCTAACAAAACCTTTTACGCGCGGCAATTTATTTTTTGCATTTTTAGCCTTGCTGGAAAAACATGAAAGATCTATTGAACTAAATGATACGCTAGAAATCGAAGGCTGGAACGATGAAACTGCGCCGAAAATACTGTTAATTGATTCACATACTGTTAACCAACAAGTGACCAAACAATTATTGGTACAGTTAGGTGCGATTGTATGTGTAGCTTCCTCAGGTCAGTTCGCATTAAAAAAATTACAAGAGCACTTTTTTGATATTATTTTAATGGAGTGTCAGTTAGATAATGAAAATGGTTTTGAATTAGCACGGCAAATTCGGCAATGGGAAGAAGCACAAAATGCGCAGATACTCTTAACACATCAAGTTCACGTGTTTAACGAACGTAGTAATAAACCTATATTTAAACGCACACCAATTATTTCATTAACCGCTGCTGTTGGACAGGAAACTCAATGTTTTGCTGCAGGTATGGATGATTATTTAATGAAGCCCATATCTTCAACTAAGTTAGCTTCAACTTTACGAGCTTGGTTATCATCTGATCCACCACCTGAAGATGTATTTCATTTTCCGCAATCAATGCCAAATGATGAACAACGTCCTGGTTAACGAAGTTCGAAGAGTAAGTTTTCAAAAAGAAATGTACTTAAGTAACTGTTGGGATGCTCGATTAAAGAATTATTTACGAAAAATTATTTAAAAACTCATACCAATTATTAACTCGCAGATTCATATTATCAACACTATGAGTAAACATTATATTATGCTGGCATTATCATGTAAGCTGTCTTATTAGATAGCTTGTAAGAGAGTAAATAATAATCATGCATTCCTTCCTTATTTTTTATTTATTATTATGCGGATTAACGTTTCCATCAAATTTATACGCATTTGACTCTTCTCAAAAAAAATGGACTCACAAGCTTGGTTCTGAATTTCAATATTTCCCCTTGAAAGGCACACAAAATCAGGAGCAAGCCAATTTTTCTATTTTCTTGAGTAGTGAATTATATTGGGAGTCTGACAATAATGATCAATCTTTTACCTTCCTCCCGTATGTGCGATTGGATCAGCAGGATCCTAACAGAACACATTTTGATCTAAGAGAAGCGCATTGGGATTTTGTTGGTGATTGGTGGGAAGTAAAGACAGGTATAACACGAGTATTTTGGGGGAAAACCGAATTCGTACATTTAGTTGATATAATTAATCAACGAGATGGAGTGGAAGGCTTGCTCGAAGAAGAAAAATTAGGCCAGCCTATGATCAATGGATCTTTTATATTAGGCAATGGAGTGCTTGATTTATATGTGTTAGCTGGTTTTCGAGAACGAACTTTTGCCGGTGAAGACGGACGATTACGACTGCCACTATTGGTTGATGCTGGCGCGAGTTTATTTGATAACACAGTGATTCACGGTTTAGATTTCGCAGCACGCTGGGAGCAGCCATTAGGAGATTATGTTGAAGCAGCGTTAAGTCATTTTTCCGGATTAAGCCGAAATCCTACGTTATTGCTAGATGATCCAGTTACTCCTACTGCATTAATTCCATTTTATGAGACTATTGATCAAACCGGTTTAGAGCTAGGAGCAATTATTAACGCCTGGGCTTATCATTTAGAAGCTATTACTGTTTCAGGCCAAGATAAGAGATGGAATTCTTATACAGCAGGCGTTGAATATACCTGGGGAAATGTTATGTCGAGCGGTAGTGATTTTACAGGTATCGTAGAATACATTCGTGACAATAGGGATCAAACTGCTCCTACATTTCTAGAAAAGGATTTAGGTTTTGCGCTGCGTTGGGCCGCTAATGATATTGCAAGCACACAGAGTACATTTGGATTAATTATAGATCCTAAAACTAAAGAAAAAATTACTCGATTAGAATTTGATCGTAGATTAAATGAGCAATGGAAAATTGCAATACTAATAATGGTTTTTGAAAGTAAACAAATTCCTTCTACTGAAAAATCATATTATTTGAAAAAGGATGATTTTCTTCAGCTACAAATTATACGATTTTTTTAAATGAAAAAATTATTAATTCCAAATCTTTCTTAATACACCATTTTCTGTCAACGCCGCAAGATTTATAATAAGTTTTGGAATAAGGAATAAGTCCACAATTATTGCTGCAATAAGCGTTATACTCGTTAAACTTCCGAAAATTTGAGTAGGGATATAATGAGAAAAAACGAGTACTGAAAAACCCAAGCTGAAAATTAAGCCAGTGGTTAGCATTGCTGGCCCAACTTCTTGAACAGACTTTAAAATTGCTTCTTTAATAATTGTGGAAGACCGTTCAGTAGACTCACGTAAATGATGCATAAAACGGTGTAATAAGTGAATGGTGTCATCCACCACTAATCCTAAACTAACTGCCCCAACCGCTGCAGCACTTAACCCTAACTGACCATTCCAGAATCCCCATATTCCATATCCAATTAGCATTGGCCACAAACTGCTAGCCATAGCCAGTAGACCAAGAATTGGCGATTTAAGTAAAATCATGATTAACAAACTCATGATAATAAATCCAGTAAAGGTCCCCACCATAAATCCATGAATATTATTTTGTACAATATGAGAAAACATTAAATCCACGCCAGCAACATTTAGTTTTACTTGTGGAGGAGTTAAAGGCTGCTTTCCAATTGAATTTTTATTTAAATAGTACCTTGATGTGTATTGGGTAAACCAAGCTCGAGCATCTTTTTCAAAAGCAAGAATTGAAGCTGTATTGGTTTCCTTTAGCCGTACTTGAATACGTATACCATTCCAAGATTGAGTAATTTGATTTTGTATTGAAGTACCAGGTGGTAGAGATAATTCATAAACAAGCAAATATTGACTTATCGCTGCACTATTTTTGAGTAATGATTGCCAACTTATTTTTTCTTCGTTCAACTCATCACTCATTAATTCATGAATGCGTTTTATGGGCGTAAGAACAGAATCGACGTGTATTACCTTATCCTGATCTTTTAACCAACTTTCAAATTCTTCGATAAGATTAAAAAAATCCGGTTGTAAAATACCTCGTTCTTCTGGCGTCATTACAGCAAAATCAATTTGATGCAAGCCAGTGATATTTTCATTTATGAAATCGTTAGCTTGTCGAAACGGATAAGATTCATCAAATGATTTAGTAATTTCATCTTGCCAAGTATTAAAACCCATGCCAAAACAAGCTGTAATCATTAATAAAACTAGAATAGAATTCTTAACAGGGTGCTTGTGCGTCAAAAAATGAATTAAGCGACGAAAAAACGAATTTACAAAACGAACAGCTATAGGTTGTTTTTTTGGTACAGGTAAATACATCATTAAAATAGGGGCTAAGGTTAACGTTAATAGCATAGCCATTAGTACACCTACCGCAACCAAATTACCAAATGCTGCAATTGTTGGAGATTCATTAAAATTCAAACACAGCATTCCAATCACTGTAGTCACATTGGTCATCATAATGGGTTTTAAATTGATATGGATTGATTTTTCTAACGCAGTCTGGGAATTAGAGCAAGCTTTTCGTTGATGAATAAAGCTGTCAAATAAATGTACAAAATCAGAAACAGCAATAATCATAATTGCAGTAGGAGCTAATGCATCATTTGATGTTAACGATGGATAAAACCATCCCTTCAATCCTAAAGAAATTAAAATCGAAAAAGTAATAATTATGTATACAAGTAGTAGTGAATAAAAATTACCAACAAATAAAAAAATGATGATTGAAATAAGCAGATAACTTATAGGTATGAGAGTTAATAAATCAGTTTTAACCGCATCTATAGCAGTTTCATTAAAAGCAATTGATCCGCTTAGATAAAAATTTAACTGAGGATTGCTCATGCGAAAATAGTCTAACAAATCATTAGACTTATCATAAATATCACGCAATTCTGTAGATGCTTGATCAGGCAAAGAAAAGGTAATAAAAATTAAAGTTGACTTTGTGTCTTCAGATATTAATTTACTTTTTAAATTAGAGCCTTTCAAAAACATTGCTTTGAAAGCTTGAATTTCTTTCAAAGATAAATTTTTTGAATTTGCCAATGGTTGAGTGATAGATATTTCATCATGTTTATTTTCAATGTAATTATAATTGGTAAGAGAACTTACATGCTGAAAGTTTGGTAAAAAAGATAGTGCTTGAGTTAATTCATTTATAGCTTTAAGATTTTTGGCAGTAAAAATATCTTTTGATTTAGAGTTCACCGCTATTAACAAGCTATCATTACTAGGAAAATACGTTTCCATTTCTTTTAGATGTTTGAGTTGAGGATCTGTCTTTGCAAAATGATTTTTATAATCGGTATCAATCCATAAATGTAGAACACCAGGGATTGTAAGTAATAAAATTATACTCCAGGCAATAAAACTATATTTTGGATTTTTTAGTAGAAAAATGGTGCTACTTTCAATAGACATGAATTTATAATTATTAAGCCATTTAAAATTTTAAAATAAATATATTTTGATAATAAAATTATCGAATTTTTTTATTTTTCTCGTTTCAAACTCAAATTTGTAAAGTCATATTCTGTGAAACCTGAGTTAACTTTATAGTTGAACCATTGAAGTACAGTTTTATATCCGTTTGAATGATTGGTCATAATCATTATCTTAGGATGCCAAAATATATCATCAATTAAATTGTAATCAGACAGCGTCATAGTTTTAATGAGTACATTCTCTTTACTGAAATACTCAATTTTTCGTAATCGAAAATTCTGATCAATCCATTGTATTTGTCTACTGTAGGCAGAACCTTTTTCAGTTGGGATTTGCTCAACAAAATAAATCATTTCTTGATCAATATTTGCTTGTTTTATGAGTTTATAATTAAATTTTTCAACTTCCACAGGAACAATATCTTCGTAAGTGAATTCAGAACCCATGAAAGGACTGGTTTGAGTTCTGTACGCTATTTTTTTAACCCGTTTGATGGCGGGAAGATAAAGCCATTGTTCGTTGACTTTAGTTTTATGGGAATGAGTAAGTAGAGCTACGCCTTTCTGATCAAGAGGAGAGACAAATGTAGTTAACGTTTTATCACCTAAATCTTTGCCCTCTAATATTTTAATTTTTATTTGACGTTTCTTAATTTGATTATTGTCATTAAAAATTTGCACATTTATATTTGCCTGAAGGTCATTGTAATTATTTAATCGTTTTCGCATCTCAACTACAATTCTTTTTCCAGCGTCTTCATGATTTTGAATTTCTTGACCAAAATTATCATCAGAAATATCAATTGCAACAGCAGGAAAGCTGATTAATGAAAAAATGGATAATAAAATCCATTTTTTATTTTTTAAAATGGAAATAAGTTTGGAGTGCATAAAAGATGATGGGATTGACATAGGATTATTTAACTTATAGCTATAATAAAAAGTTCAATTGATGTGATTAAACTAAAGCCAAGAGATTAGCGTGAGATGAATGCTGAGCGCAAGCACTTAATTTTCTGTTTCTAAAGCTAATGCTTTAAGTCTTTTATAGTAGAGCTCAATATCGATCTGTCTCGGTATCGGCCGATGGGATTCATTAAGTCTTAGATTGAGTAATATAGGAGTATTACCATTTTTCATATGGTTTAAGGTACTTAAAATTATAGATGGTATAGATTCGAACAATACATCATGAACTTCCCCCCAATTAATGGACACCTCTAATCAGGAGGATTGATAATATAACGCTTAATATTGTATTCATACTTGTAATTTTCATTTTAGAAAGTTACTTATCGTTTATTTTTCGGATAATAGCAACAATATTTTCAAATGTTGGATCCAAAATAATTTGGCTAATCTCTTGCGCAAAAAATTTTTCATTTTTTCTAATTATTAAATTTTTTCGGATTGATTTTAATAAATTCATCATCATTAATGAATTTCCCCCTAATTCATAAAAGCTTGCATATTTAGTGTGTTCCTCTAAATCACAAGATAATAGAAATGACCATATTTTCCAAAGTTCATTTTCTAAGTCTCCATTTATAATAACATTATTATCATAGGGCATCTTTGCCATTAAAGCTTTACGATTGACTTTACCATTGTCTGTCAGATCAATTTGTTCTACATGAACAAATTGAGTAGGTATCATGTAATTGGGCAAATCTCTAAGAAGTTGAGATCGTAATGATTGATGATTAATTTGATTTGAAGCTACATAAAAAGCGCACAAAGATTTATAACCCAGAGAATTATCTTGTACCACGACAACTGCTTGTTTAATATTAGGGTGCTGCATGATTGAAGAATGTATTTGGCTTAACTCAATTCGAAATCCATTAACTTTTACTTGCTCATCCCTCCTGCCGCAATATAATAAATGCGAATCATTTGTCCATCGTGCCAAATCTCCACTGCGATACATGCGTTGGTTAGGTAAGTATGGATTATCTATAAAATGTGTTTGGTTTAACTCTGCTCGATTCAAATATCCACGTGAAACTCCCATTCCGCTAATATAAATTTCTCCAATTGAATCGGTATTAACAGGTAATAAGTTGTCATCGAGCACATAAATTTGAGTATTATCTATAGGTTTACCTAAAGGCACGGCAATACTATTGTCTGTGGCTGGGTCAAATTTATGCGCCATACAACCTACCGTGGCTTCAGTGGGTCCGTATTCATTATATAGAATAATATGTTTTCCAAAACGCTTTAGTGTCTGATTGCATAGCTCAACACTAAGCTCTTCGCCGCCAACAATAATATTTTTTAATTTTGTAGGAAGATAATCAGACTCGAGCATTACTCGTAAATGCGACGGAGTAAGTTTTATTGAATCAATTACATCCTGTTGAAATATGGTATTAAAAATTTGAAGCGAATCTGAGTTGTTATGTATGTGTATACATCCTCCCGTAAGAAGAGGAACAAATATAGATGTGATCGTTAAATCAAACGCTAATGAAGAAAACAATGGAAAATTACATAAGTTATTTCTAAAATAATATTCAGCTGCCCATATACAATAATTAAGTAATTGACGATGCTCAATTTGAACACCTTTAGGTTTACCAGTAGAGCCAGAGGTATAAATTATGTAAGCTAAACTATCGGGAGATACTTTATTAACGGGCAATAAATCATCTGTTTTATTAACGTTGTTCATTAGTTCATCAATTACTACCCATGAATCTTTAATATCTTCTTTATTTTGAAATTCTTTTTCTAAGATAACCAACGAGACTGAGACGTCTTCTAAAATAGATTGTATATAATTAAAAGGGTATGAAGGTGATATTGGTACATAGACCGCACCGATTTTTAAAATAGCAAGCAAACATACAATTGCATTAGATGATGAGTTCAAGATTAATCCAATCCTGTCTTCAGATAGTATTTTTTTTTGGAGAAGAGCATCTGCACAACAATTTATCTGAAGAATAAGTTCAAAATACGATAAGTTTTCTGCAAGATGAATTAAAGCCGAAGCTGTAGGATTTTTTAGAGCTTGACTATGAATTAAATCAAAAATTGATTGTGAATTTAAAAATTCAGTTTTCGTATTATTAAAACTTATTAATAATTGTTGATGAGAATATTTTTTTGAAGATGAATTTTCACTTATACTCTTTAAATTTAAAAAATTTAAATTAATTTTAATTCGTTCAATAAGTTCATCAACTTCACTAGATCTCATCAAGTAATCTGGTATTGAAAAAGAAAGTTCCGTGCCATTGTCATGTTCGGTAATTATAATTGTTAGAGGAGATAAAGGAATATCGAAAGGTAAGAAGCAAACTGAATCTGCTTTAAAAATTTTAGTATTAAAATCTGAAAGCGCTATTTTACCGATATTTGAAAGTACTCCTGAGACTAAGAATTGATGACTGCGTTTTTGATGAGAAATTGTTTTTTTCAAGGTCCAATTAATTAGCTTGATGGGCATTAATTCAAGTAAATGATCAAATTTCCCTATCCAACTTTCTTGTTGTTGTTCCAAGCGCTGAATAATGTCTTGATAAACCTCTGCCCAATTAGTTTTATCATCAAGTTCAATGAAAATAGGGTTACTTATATTGCCCGTGCCTGATTCATTTTCTGGCAAATAAGACCTTAAATTTACCGGTATCATAAATCGAATAAGGCCAGGAATATCTTTTCGGCATTCTTGACCAATTAAGACAGCAAGATGAGCAACTAGCCCAGGAATATGATTAGCGATAGATACGCGACGTCGAATAAATTTATTATTGTGAATATTTTGAATATTACTATTTATTGTTTTACAGTTTAATAAAAGATTTGGTCGAAAATTATTAGCGTTCAATGATTTAATCACGTCTAAATCAGTTTTCTTATAATAATTTCCTTTAGGCAAACGTAGATTTAGCATATCAAAAATATCGTAAACCCATAATAATAAACCATGTGCATCCATCACTCCATGAAAAGCTCGAAATAATATTTTAAAATTTGATTTATTTGACTCATGTTTTGATGAGTCTTCAAGTACTAATACTTCACAAGTGGGATCTTGAGTTGGATCTATATTATCTGCATATAAGCTATTTGTAGAAAATTTTTCTGAGTCCAATAATAAAGATTTAATTTTAACGGGTGGCCTAACTCCACTATCTTCCCAATAATAATACTGATGTTTTTTTTTCAGAAATAATCTAGATCCCGGATTAAATTCTCCAGCTCTTTCTACTGCTTCTTCAAGTTCTTGAACTGATATAGTTCCGCTTCCTTCAATCAACATTTGTATACAAAAAGGAGGACTAATAGCAGCACTCGCCAAATAGAGTTTTTCTGTGGGTGAAACTGGTCGAATAAATTGATTTTTTTGAGGGATTTTAGAGCGGTTCATTTTAATTTACCAAAAGATAAATTATTTAGGTAATTGTCGAGTCCGCCAATACTTTCAATCCATTGTTTATATTGGTACAACCCCTCATCCAAATTTAAGGCTGGTTCATATGCAAGATCACGCTTGGCTCTCGAGATGTTATAGGTGGCGGTATAGGTCAACATACCAACACTATATCTAGAAATGGGTGGAGAAAAATTATTGCGAAAATAAGGAACGCGCCAGAGTATCTCAATGATAAGTAATGCAAAAGTGATTAACCATTTTGGAAAATTTCCTCGAATTGCTGGAGTTGAAAATTCCTCTGTCAATCGATTAGCAAATTTCCATATATTTACTGGCTGCTCGTCGGTAATGAAATAAACTTTACCGCCAATTTTAGATGCGGATAATGCGCTAGTACAAGCAATTGCAGCATTTTTTACATAACATATTGAAGAATATATATTTTGTTTTTTGGAAAAATTCTTTAATTTACCATTTTTAATTTTATTTAATATTTTAGGCATAAATCCTGCGTAGTCTCGTGGCCCCCAAATACCTCTTGGGCGAAGTGCACACGTTAAGAAATGTTCTGAGTTTTGCTTCAAAACTAATTGTTCTGCAATTGCTTTAGTTTCACAGTAGTAATTTAAAAATTTTCTTGGGTAAGGATAATTTTCATCAATGTTAACTTGATCCTTTAGTTCTGATACTACACTTGGACTACTGATGAAAATAAATCGTTTTACATGATTATTTTTTGCTGCAGTAATTAATTTGCTGGTAATCATCACATTAGTTTCATAAAATAGATTCCAAGATCCCGCATCACTAACATGAGCTAAACAATGAATTATGGCGTCGATATTTTTTGTAGCTGTTGTTAAGAATTCCATCTCATACATATTACCGGTAAAAATTTCAACGTTATTGCCTAAGGATTGTAAATGATTGCAATTACTCGACGGTCTTACTATTGCGCGAACTCTGTATCCTTTATTAATTGCTGAATCAACGATATGCCCCCCTAAAAAACCGGATCCTCCAGTAATCAATACATGCATTTTTTCTTCCACAATTTAAATTCCTTATTTAAAATATAAAAATTATTTATAATTTATACCACCAAGTTGCACCTAGCAAAAAAGTAAGAAAAATAGTTTTTAATTTTGGAAATCCCACTTGATAGCCTAGAGGTACAGTTATATAAAGCTGAGTTCCATGCACGATTATATTTAGAAAAATAGCGCTCCACCAAGCAATTGATAAAAAATGATTTTGAACAGGCCAAATTAAACCATATATTATAAATAACCAACCTAAAAGAGGAATGAGCATAGACAAACTAAATTTAAATTTTTGGTTTAAAATAAATTTTTTATTACTTGAAAAATATAAAATATTACTTGCCCATTTTCCTAATTCTTTACGGTTTATTTTTGCGTTATGACGACGGTCGACAGGAAAGGCTGGATGAAAAAGTACATGTTTAATAGATTGGGTGAGAGAATTTTTCATTAACAATTCAAGAATATTTTTTCTTACATTCGAGCTTTTATTTAATAAACAAGTCTTATCAAGTTCCACACACATAACTGGTACAATGCACACTACATTTTCAAGCTTTAACTGTGCACTCACTAACGCACTACGATAAACACCAGGATGGTGATTAATAATCTCTTCACATTGCACTGAATTTAACACAGACAATTGTAAATCAGTTACTATCTGATCAGACATACGTCCACAAAACCAAATATTACCTGTAGAATCTATCCATCCCAAATCTCCTGTACGATGCCATACATTATTATATTCATCTAAAATTTTATTTCTTTTATTGTTTGTTTCATCATAGTAGTACCTTAAACTAACGTTAGGGCCCCGTACTATTAATTCACCAATTTCATTTGAGTTGATCTTTAAATCCTTGTTTAAATTCAAAATTGGATTTCTATCTATATTAATTACTTTAACTTCAACTCTATCAACTGGCTTACCTAAGCAGGTTCCAGCATCACTAACGCACGATTGAGTTTTATTCAAGATCGTATCTATATTAATTGCGGCTAAGGGTAATCCTTCTGTTGTGCCCCAATTACTTTCAAAGATAGCATCGGTTTGTAAAATTCTTCGAAATAACTTCATAGTTTTAAACGTTATCGGGGCTCCTCCAGACACTACGAGGCGTAAACTTTGTAATACAATTTTTTTATTTCTAAAATGATTGCCTAGCGTATGTAATAGAGCAGGAGATGCAAACATACAGGTGGTATTGAACTTTGTTATAGCATCAATAATATATGGTGAAAAAATCTTTGCAGGGTTTATAGGATCCATTTCTGGTAAAACACAGGTATTACCCATCATTATTCCAAATACTCCAAAGAAAGGAGAGGTGATGAGGTGTGTGTCTTCTTTCGTAATGCAGTGATGCTCTTTAATTAATTCCATTCTGGATTGTGCCATGCCACAAGTACATTCCGCTCCCTTAGCAGGCCCTGTACTACCAGAAGTAAAATTAATTAAAGCAAGATCATTTTTTTGATTCGCATAGATTGGAAAAGATTTCACAGTCTTTTCTTTTACTGCATAACGCATTTTACTAATTATTTTTCCATGCACTATCCAAACTACTAATTTAATTGTGGAAAAAGCACTGGGATTTAGTAACCGAACTATATGAGCAATAGGAGAACCAACAAAGGTTTCTACATTTACACTTTTATAACATTGCAACATTTGGCTAATATTCATCCCTGGGTCAACAAGAACAGGAATGACACCAACTTTAAAAATACCGAATAATAGAGAATATAATTCTGGTCCCGCTTTAAGCATTAAAATAGTTTTATCGCCGGGTTTAAATCCTCTTTTTTGTAAGATGTGAGCAATGTGATCAGATTCTTGGTCAATCTCATAAAAGCTTTTCTTCTTATACAGTATTTTTCCACTCAAATCTTTGCCAGATGAATATATTAAAGCAGATTTATCAGGAAATTTTTGAGCATAGTAGCGTAAATTGAAAGCGGGATTAAAGACACTATTACTATTAGATAAATCATTATAGTAGGTAGGTAAGTTCATAATTTATACAATGCGCAACCAGTATTTAAACTAGCACCTGCTCCTACAAATAAAAGATTGGTACACTGCTCTAAAATATTAGAGTTAAGAAATTCATAATAACCAATTCCAAACACTGATGTATGAGTATTACCATATTTTGACCATAGATTTATTACAAAATCACTTGGAACTCCGATTGTTTCCCCTAGTTGTGTTGCAAAGTCCTGGGTAAAGGAGGGAGCTATGAGAGCGGTATGATTAAGATCTAATTTATATTTTTCACAAAATTGTTTTGCAATTGATTTTGTAGATTCTAGTAAGATTTGATAATAGTCAGGTTTGGTTTCAATGGTAATGCTGGTGCGGCCACTTAATTGTTGGTTATTAAAATTCAAATAACTGTTTTCACCTACAACAGCCTTTCTTGCATCTTGAAAACTAAATTGATGAAATCCGTTACTATGACTGCTAGGCGCAAGAAGAATAGCTGCGCCATTGGGTCTTACAGAGAAACCTTCTATCACTTTATTGGAAGGATGCACATCACTTGAAACAATTAATACATATCCCTTTTTTCCGGACTTAAATAATGCATCCGCAATATGTATCGCATTAATTGCACCAGATGCCCCATTCATTATATCAGTTGAAAATGCGGGTGTTTTTACAGAAAATTTTAGAAAATCTAAATTTAATCCAATCCCTTTTTGGATTAAAGCAGCCATGGAAGGCTCAACCATGTTGGAATCACGATAAATTCCAACATTAAAAAGATAGTCAATATCTTGCGTATCAATATTGGAAGTAGCAATGCAGTTTTTTGCAGCTATAACGGCATGCTCAATAGAGCTATTAATATTAGGGTCAATACTAATTCCTGCTGCAACAATTACTGCTCGCATGGTGAAACCTTTAAATTGGAGATAGTTGTTGAGAGCATTCCTGTAATTAAACCTGAAGCAGCAGGAACCATTAATATTTTTATGGGAGAAGCTGGTTTATTTTTTTGTAAAAATTTATACAAAGTAATAAAGTGAGAGGTACTGGCAGTGTTTCCAAGCTCTTCTAAACAATTAATTGCAGGCGGCATGCTTGTGCCAAAAAATGATTCCGCAAGCTTATTAACCATATCAACAAATTTTAAGCCTACCTGATGATGAATTATATAATCAAATTTTTCAGCTTTAAATGTTTTACCAGTCTTCTCAAAAAAAGCATTTTGAAAAGCAGGCCACATCAGTAAGCGTTCTTTTTTATGCATTTGCGCATTGTTTGTATAAAGCGCATAAGAAGGTGTTTTTTCGCTTGGTTTACCAATGCAAAGATCAGCATACTCTGCACAGGTGACTAACTCCAAGTAGTCAATTTTATCGGTTTCAATTCCTTCATCATCTACTATTACCGCAACTCCAGAATCTCCTATCGTTAAAGAGCCAAATTGAGAATCCCAAGGATGTTGTATTTCTTTAGTGGCTGTAATTGCGATATCGGAGATTTGCTCTCCACTAACTACCATTCCATTTTTCACAACCCCAGCTTCAATCATGTGTTTAAGCAAATGAACACCTGTCATCATCCCAGCACAAGCATTTGACACATCAAAATTTATAGCAGAGTGCATTCCAACTTCATTTTTAATAAAATGACTTAAGGGAGGATCGAAAAAAAATTGGATGTTTTCACTGTCAGGGTTTAACTTTAAAGTTCGAGATATTGAGCATGAAATTATTACTTCAATATCTTTCGGTTGATATTTAGAGTGTTTTAAGCAATCCAACGCTGCATCTCTAGCTGCCGTAAATGAGCTTTCCTTTGATTGCAACATTCGACGTTCTCGAATGCCTGTGATCTCAATTAAATCAATAGGCTGAGGACAAACAAGCTGGCTCATTAGTTCGTCTGTAGAAACTTTTTTTTCTGGAATAAAAGCGCCGATGCTTTCAAATCGGATTAATCGCATACCATACTTCCCTACATAACCATACTGCTAAGTTTCAAGTAGTCAATAACATTAATGCACTTTAAATTTAGAATTTTTTATATTCGCATGTAGTAACTAATAAATTTTATATGTTCACTACATAAATATTTAAATTTATGAAGCTTTATCACTCTCAGAGATATGAATATTTTTAGTTGGTCTTATAATCTCGTTTTTCAACTTTTAGCACTCGAGCTGACATGTTTGTTATTAGTACTTGATTTCAACAATCCTAACAAGCTATACAAGCATCTATATATGCAAATTTTTATACATTTTTAATGAATTTTGAGAATATCTTAGTGACCATATCAAATGATTTTTTAGAAAAATTATTAACTATAGATTTTTATCAAATTTTGACTCTTCCATTTGCTTATATGCTTGTAGATGAAATGAGGTGGTATTTCAGAAATCGCTTGGTTTACGGATTTAGTGATGCAATGAGTAGTTTGTCTTGTGGAATCCTTACATCGGCTTTTGTATTTACAATACTTCCACTTTATTCATTTGTAGAATGGATGTATTTAAAGTTTTCATATTTCAAAATGGAAACGCTATCTAATGATATTAATTTAGCATTATCGATTCTTTTGCTTTTTCTAATAGATCACAGTTATTACTGGGGACACCGCTTTTGTCATGAATCAAATTTAGGATGGGCTTGTCATGAAACTCATCATCAAAGTGAGGACTACAAATTAACTACTGCTTTACGTAATAATATTTTTCAACCGTACATAACTCTTATTTTCTATTTGCCCTGGCTAATGATTGGATATCCTGTTGAATGGTTTATTTCACAAATATCTTTGGTAGGGGCTTATCAATTCTGGCTACATACTGAAAGAATTAAAAAACTACCTGCTTGGTTTGAGTATATATTTAATTCTCCCTCTCATCATCGGGTACATCATGCCCTTAATTCTCAGTATATAAATAAAAATTATGGAGGAATTTTTATTTTTTGGGATCGAATTTACGGTACTTTTGCTGAGGAAAATGAATATCCAATTTATGGAACAACTAAACCAATCCAAACATGGAATCCTCTTTATTGCCAAATATCTAATTTTAAAGAAATTGTTAAAAATATAATTGAAAATAGAAAATTCATTCGAATTTGGTTTGAAAATCCATCAAAAACTTTTTTAAAATATGACAGTGATACTTCTTCTAGTTTAAATGTAAAAAATCATACAAAGTTTGATTGTACGCCAAATTTAGTTAAAAAAATTAGCACTATATTGTTGTTGATTTTTTCAGGTACTCTACTTTTAATATTATCTAATAATTCAATGCATTATTTTATCTATACTTTAGTCATTCTCTTGTTTTTCACAGTATTGTTTATTATAGGTAAAATACTTGACTGATTTTGTAGTTTGATTATTTAAATAATACTTAATAAAAAAATCTATAAAGCAATTTAATCACTCGATGAGAAGAGTCATAAATTTTATTGCAAAAATTTATTTTGTATATCTTTATTTTTTGAAATTATAGAAAATAATGATATGAGTGGATTAATAGGATGATATATTTTGTTAGGAAAAAGTTATGAAAATTCGTTCTGCTGTTCCTAACGATGCCGCTTTGATTGCTCCTTTAATGTATTCATCGGCAGAAAATTATTATGAATTGATTTTTTCAACGCCTTCAAAAAAAGCTATAGATTTTATTGAATTTGCTTGTAAAAACGATGCGGGATTTTGGGGTTATTCAATTACTACTGTTGTAGAGATTGATAGACAAGTAGTAGCAACCGTATGCAGTTATCCTTGGAACACAACAACACGATTAATAGTTTCAGGGTTTTTAGCAATATTGCGCTTCTATGGTTTTCGGAGAGGCATAAGAGTAATACTTTGTTGCTTACAGTTTACTCTACGCTTTAAAAAAATGAATAAACTTGAAGTTTATGTAGCCCACCTTGGAACTAATAAACGATTTTATAGAAAAGGACTGGCTAGTAATTTAATGAAATATATTCATTCTTTTTGGAAAGAATTAGGAATGAATAAAAGTATATGTGATGTTGAGGACTTAAATATTGGTTCCTTAAATATGCTTACAAAACTGGGATATAAACATGTTACAACTGCCAATTTCTTGAATAAAAAAAATTATCGTTTAGAAAAAATTTTATGAGATTGAAATTTATATACCCGTAACGAATGAAAATTAGGTGTTTATCATGATCTTCTTTTCCGCTTGCTGTGTTGCTTTTCCTTGCGTACAGCTTTAGCTACGCAGCGTCAATGCGCCTTGTGATCAATAAAAAATCTT
>JAZKFP010000139.1:0-2360 GCA_040386355.1 Pseudomonadota bacterium
CATTAACTCGACAAATAGAAGTTCGAGTAGTTGGTCAAACGGAAAGTCATATTCCTACCTTGGAAGTTTCTGCGCCAAGTGCACTCAAGGTATACCCCGATCAAATGCAAGGTCAAGATAGTTTAGATTGGCAGCGTGGAGTGCTTGGAATTAAAAGACAAATTTTTGCCATTGTACCTACACAAATTGGATTGTATGAATTACCAGAAGTAAAATTGGAATGGTGGAATACTTCCAAAAAACAATACGAAACCAGCGTGTTGCCTCGTCGATTAATTCAAGTAGTACCCCAAGTTGGAAGCGCTCTCTCGACTCTTCCAAATTCGACACCAACAAGCAATATTACAAAAACCAAGCCCAGCCAGGTTTCTCAAGTTGATTCATCTTTGCAAACTAAACCAGAAAAAATCGAAAATAATTCGCGATTAAATTGGTTAGGATGGAGCTTATGGTTTGTTACGGTACTTTCAATTGCAACTTACATAATTTATAAAAAAGCAAAAATTAAAAATAACGTAATTAAAAAAAATGAGTTTTCGCGACCCGATGATACGGCAAAACGTTTAGCTACTAAAGAGCTGCTTGATTTGCATAAAACTAACATCTCTACACAAATTTTTGCATTGAAATTAATAGATTGGGCCAAGGTGTATTTCGATCAACCCATACGTTCAATAGGTGAAATACGCCAACATATTCAGGATTCAGCATTAGATGCATCGTTACGTCAATTAGAATCTGAAATGTATGGTAAACAATCTACAAATGGTGAATTTGATCGTCAATCAACTTTGAAAGCATTATCAAGATGGATAAAAGAGAACAACACAGCAGTTAAACGCTCTAACAATAAACCTCGATTTAGACACCCACTGAACATGGATTAGAATTTTAGGAAATGAAGCTTTAGTAAAGGAACAAATAATTGCACTAGATTAACACAATTCCTTCATTTGAATGGACCCACCCAGATATTATCTCTAAATGTACTTACTTGATTTTTTAAATAAGTTAATAGTATTTATTTGCATAAGGGTGTGTATGAATTGCAGTTTAATCAAAAAACTATGGATTTGTACGGCATTAATCAGTATTCCATCCATGAGTTTAGCAACTCCCATGTTTTACTACAAAGAATGTGTCGGAAACCCAGCTCAAGGATATACACAAATTACTGCTGATTATAATGAGCCACTCACTACATTAACTTGGAGATTTGACAGTACGCCTGGCGTGGATGGATTTTGGCTAGTGGTAACTCTGGGAGAAAGCGCTTGGCAAACCCAAAACAAATACGTTGCTTTTTATGGTGATGGTAAAAATAAACGTGTGACTGCATATGTCTATGATTCTTCCAGAGGGACGCACGGCCGAGAAAGCTATAAAGATGATAGTAAATTTATCGGAAGTTTTGACTTATCGTATGACGGGGGCACTAAATTTCAGTTTGATATTCATACCGCAATTATGAATAGTGATGCTTTTGGTAGTAAATTTAGTAAAAATTGGGTGGGTGCAGTGTTCGGTCGGCCGGATATTTATGAATTCCCAGCAAAGAAAAAAATCGGCTATATTTTTCAAACTTTAACAAAAAGTAATTTTCAATACCAAGGTGATAAAATCAATTCAATAGATTTTTCAGGCGCATATTATCCTCGTAAAATACCGTTGGAATATACAACAATGCCAGAAGCATGCCTACCTTTACCCCCACCTAACAAATGTTAAGCTAATACTGACAATTACAATGCTCAATTATTTAATATTTTTAATATTCTAGTAATTCAATTTCAC
Organism: Pseudomonadota bacterium; assembly: GCA_040386355.1. Classification (GTDB taxonomy): domain Bacteria; phylum Pseudomonadota; class Gammaproteobacteria; order Pseudomonadales; family UBA6940; genus JAZKFP01. Next base: position 1,795 of record JAZKFP010000139.1, read on the forward strand.
AAGCCACACTTTAATTTTTAATTTGGTTAATAACGCTCTAAAACATACTTATTAAAAAATTTATTTATAGAAATAACCAAATAATTATCATCAGATTAAATTATCAGTTGATAGATAATTAATTATAGGCATATGAATTAATGTATGCCCATGCAAGTTAACAAATTAATGCACCGCACTAACACATCCTTCAAATTCACTCATTTCGAATAATGTATTATTTTTTTCAATCATCTAATTTAATACTTTTGGCTAGTTAATAATATTTTTTCATTGAAGGATGCGTATGTAGCGAACGCATATTGAATCTCCTAAACATGTTTCAAATAATCAATCAGTAAGAGGCAGCGTTCAACACGAGCGAATGATTATTCGCCCCTACACATAATGATCACTTCCCTAAAAAAACCTCAATCTCTAACGGATACCGTAGAGGCGAATAATCATTCGCCCGCATGGTCTTTCCCACAAAACACCTTTCATAAAACATTTCACCTGGGAAAATTCATGCGCGTTTGGTATATAGCGAACGCAGATGAGAATTCCTAAAAGTTAGTAGATTATAA
>JAZKFP010000140.1:0-11647 GCA_040386355.1 Pseudomonadota bacterium
ACCCATAGCGTACACCGCCATTTTATTTTAGGGAAGCGATGCAAGTTTGACTCTACACCGAGCTTTTAAGCGAGTTTAAAATTTTTTTAACCGGTGCAGCTAAACCTAAATTTGGAATTGAAAATAAATTTACCCATTGATGTGAAATGGAAGTTTCTGTATTTAATAAGTTTTCTTGAACAGATTGATGAATTTGAGATCGTACATTAATAAAAATCGGTGCCACATCTAAATGAAAATGACTAAAAGTATGGCGAAAAGATTGCTTGTATTTTTTTTGAAAAATTTTGTTTTTAATTTGACTCAAAAATAAATTTAACTCTTTTTCATTGGAAAATTCTGGGAAACACCATAATCCACCCCATAAGCCATTCGATGGCTTTTGACTTAATAGAACATGATTGTTATCTGTCTGAAGAACTAACCAAATAGATTGGCGTACTGGTTTTGTATTAGTGACACGCTTTTGGGGGAAATGTGAGATTTTCTGTTCCTGAAAAGCCGTACAGTTTTTTTGAAGCGGGCATTGCATACATTGTGGATTTTTTGGAGTGCAGATAAGTGCACCCAAATCCATCATTGCTTGATTGTAGAAAGCAGTATGTTCGTGAGGCGTATGATCTGTTGCTAATTGCCATAGTATTTTTGAAATACTCGTATCCCCAGGCCAACCTACAACACCAAAATATCGACATAATACTCGTTTGACATTGGCATCTAGAATAACGCCAAATTTATTATGTCCTAATGAAAGAATTGCACCTGCTGTAGATCGACCTATGCCTGGTAATTCAATTAGTGCCTCAAACTTATCTGGTAACTTACTTCCATGATTTTCTACTAATCGCTGCGCAGTGCAATGGAGATTTCGTCCTCGGCTGTAATAACCCAATCCGCTCCATAGATGTAAAACGCTATCTTGATCTGCAGCTGCGAGTTTTTTTATGGTAGGGAATGCAGCGATAAATTTATCGAAGTAATTAATTACGGTAGCCACTTGCGTTTGTTGCAACATGACTTCTGAAATCCACACGCGATACGGAGTACGTGGATTTTGCCAAGGCAGATGCTTGCGCCCACTTATTTCAAACCACTTCAAAACAGATTTTGCAAAGGCTGGTTGTAGATAATGAATAATTGTCGGAGGTGCGGTGGAAATGGCCTGACTCACTCATAAATTTATTTGAATGGAAATTTACTATACAGAAACATTCGAATTAGTTTGTAAGCGTGATTCTTTAATCATAATTTGTATAGCTTTGATTAATACCCAATACGCAATTAGGCCCGTTAAATTTGCGGCAACATCTGTCCACGAAGAAGTGCGATAGGGAAGAGTGCTTTGTGCCAATTCGATAATAATTCCGTATGCAATAACACACAAAATTCTCACTATCATTTTTTGTTTTGGAAAAGCCAGATGTGATACAACAGCAAGTGAAAACATCGCGAATGCATGCTGGATTTTGTCAGCTATTGGTGAGTAAATAAGTGTCGGAGCTGATTGCATTGTCGCTAAAACTAGAAATATGACACCCAACATTAAAAGTAGTATGCGAAAAATCCAGCGAACACTAGGATGTGACACAATATTGGCAATCTTTAAAAGAACGGAATTAAACATCATGATAGGAAACTACATCCGGTAATCACATTAATTATTTAATAGCGCGAAATGTTTCGTTATTTTTTCAAGAGTAGTTGTTTATTTATTATTAGAAGTGCTTTTATTTTATTTTTCTCAGACCCAGAAACAGACCAACGCAATAGTGGCTAGTTTCAATCGCTTCTTAATAAAATTTACTGTTTGGGCAATTGATTATAAGGACACGTTTTTGCGTGTCCAGCAGTGGAATCATCAAGACCTGAATTAACCAATTTTTTTTGCCAAACTTCAAGTATAGGCATACACACCGTAGCCAAACTTTCGATATGGCTCGCCGAGTCATTCAGTGCTGGTATGTAATGGTATTGACCGCCACCCGCATGTTGAAAAAATTCACAACTTTGAATTTTTATTTCTTCTAATGTTTCTAAGCAATCCACTGTAAAGCCTGGACAAAATACTGCAACCGATTCGCCTGGATATGTCCGAGCGCGTTCAGTTAATACACTGTCAGTATAAGGTTGAAGCCATACTGCACGACCAAATCGTGATTGAAATCCAAAAGACCATTGTTCTGGTTTCCATTGCATTTTTTCTACAATAAGACGCGCTGTTTTCAAACATTGACAATGGTACGGGTCACCTAAATGCAAATTTCTTTGTGGCAAACCGTGAAAAGAAAACATCACATGTGGCATGGGCTGTGGTAAATGTTTTTGCAGATGATCACAACAGGCTTGAATATATTCTGGATTATCGTGATAGGACGCTGCCATATAGAGCTCTGGAATCCAACGCCACTTTTGTAAAACCTTGGCGATGCCATCAAATACTGCACCCGTAGTTGTAGCGGAATATTGCGGGAATAAAGGCAACACCATTAAATGTGTCGCCCCCTGATTTTTTAATTCAGACATTGCAGTTTCAAGACTTGGAGATCCGTAGGTCATCCCCAAGGCAATCTTACAAGGAGTTTGTTTATAATCTTGCTCAAGCATTTTTTGATTAATCATCACTCTTAAAGCGTCAGTGACTTCTTCAGAAAAAACGAGCAAGGGCGAACCAGTATTATGCTTATTTGAATTATTGATCCATACACTTTCATATAATTTGGCAGATTTCTTTGGTCGTACGCGTAAAATAATTCCGTGCAGAATCATCATCCAAATTAATCGTGGAATTTCTACAACGCGCGGATCACCGAGAAATTCTGCCAAATAACGTCGCAATGCTTTTGGGGTGGGAGCATCCGGTGTTCCAAGATTAACCAACAAAATGCCAATGCAAGGTTTTTGTGTGTGATCCCAATTTGGACTTCCAACATACGCACTTTTCAAAATGATTTTATTTTCAATAGCCATCCGGGCTTATTTCCTAGAGTTGCTTTTGTACATCGAAAACATTTTTTAAATGAAAAATTTTCGATATTACGTGAGCAGTTTTAATTTTAATAAGGCGTTTGTAGTTGGTTTAAGTGTTCAAATAATAATCGGTTACTGCGCCTTCATCCGCTGAACTAACAAGACGTGCAAACTTTGCAAGCACTCCAGTTTTATATTGTGGTTCAGGTGCTTTCCACAATATACGCCGACGTTCCCATTCAACTTCTGTGACATTGGCATCGATACTAGCTTTTTCTGCATCGATCACAATGTGATCGCCGTCTTTCAATAATCCAATGGGTCCGCCTTCAGCAGCTTCTGGTGCAATATGTCCAATCACAAATCCATGACTTCCACCGGAAAAGCGACCGTCAGTAATTAATGCAACGTCTTGTCCTAAACCTTTACCAATAATTGCACTGGTTGGCGCAAGCATTTCCCGCATGCCTGGTCCGCCTTTTGGCCCTTCGTATCGAATAACCACAACATCGCCCGCTTTAATTTTCCCGTCGAGAATTGCGCGTAACGCTGCTTCTTCACCATGAAAAACTTTTGCAGTACCTTCAAAGCGCAAACCTTCTTTACCGGTAATTTTCGCAACTGCGCCTTTTGGGGCAAGATTTCCACGTAAAATTACTAAATGACTTTTATCTTTAATAGGATTGGAAAGGGGGCGGATAATATCTTGATCTGCTGGATAAGCCGGAACTGACGCTAAATTTTCTGCCAAAGTTTTTCCGGTCACAGTTAAGCAATCGCCATGTAATAAACCGGCTTTCAATAATGTTGACATTAACGGCAAAATTCCACCAATCGCAACCAACTCAGACATCATATATTTTCCGCTCGGTCTTAAATCCGCAAGTACGGGTATAGTTTCACCAATGGTTGTGAAGTCATCCAACGTTAACGGGACGCCAATCGTACGTGCCATTGCTAATAAATGAAGAACAGCATTCGTTGATCCACCAAGCACAATGACAACACGAATCGCATTTTCAAACGCTTTGCGCGTCATGATGTCAGACGGTTTAATATCTTTTTTAATCAGTTCTACCAATGCTTTACCAGCATGACGACAATCTAATTTCTTTTCAGAAGATACCGCTTCTTGTGCAGAACTACCGGGTAAACTCATTCCTAATGCTTCAATTGCAGATGCCATAGTGTTTGCTGTGTACATTCCACCACAAGAACCTGGACCGGGAATCGCAGTTTCTTCAATTTGTTTTACTTGAATTGCATTCAGTGTTCCGCGTGCGTGTGCGCCCACTGCTTCAAAAACAGAAATAATATCGGTGTGATTTTTCCCGGGTTGAATCGTACCGCCATACACAAAAATTGAAGGTCGATTTAAACGTGCCATTCCCATGACACAGCCGGGCATATTTTTATCGCAGCCGCCAATTGCAAGAATTCCATCAAAGCCTTCGCACCCAGCAACAACTTCTATTGAATCAGCAATAACTTCTCGCGAAACCAAAGAATACTTCATACCTTCGGTGCCGTTGGAAATTCCATCAGAGACGGTAATCGTATTAAACAACAACGCTTTTCCACCGTTCATATCGACACCTTTCATTGCTTCTTCAGCAAGATCACGAATATGAGAATTGCACGGCGTTACAGTGCTCCAGGTAGAAGCCACGCCCACTTGAGGTTTTTGAAAATCTTCATCAGTGAAACCAACCGCACGTAACATGGCTCTGCCCGGCGCGTGCTCAATACCGTCAACAATTTTACTAGAGTGACGGCGACCATTGTTGGAAGCTGAAGAATTCGACATGAAAAACCTCTTACTAAATGAATAGTTATATTTTGCAGAATAAACAGATTGCGCAGGGATTTATCACAGCATCTCACAGAAGTCGAGTTTTAACTTTATTGAGATGTCTATATTAATGAGTTGGTAGTTTTTAATGATGCTTCTGCGTTAGAATTGCTGATTGTTTTTCTACGTAATTATTACGTACAAGGAGGCGCCATGCTGCGCTTGGTTGAGGAAGCTTTAACGTTTGACGATGTACTTTTGCTTCCTAGATTTTCTGAAACTTTACCGCGGCAGGCAAGTTTAAAGACTTCCTTGACCAAAAATATTCAATTGCAAATTCCATTACTGTCGGCCGCTATGGATACGGTGACAGAAATTCGCTTGGCAATTGCTATGGCCCAAGAGGGTGGGATTGGCATTTTGCATAAAAATATGTCGATTGAAGAACAAGCTCGCCAAGTACGTATGGTTAAAAAATTCGAAAGTGGTGTGGTAAAGGATCCAATTACAGTTTCTCCAACCTCAACAATTCGCGAATTACTTGAAGTCACACAGCTGCACAATATTTCTGGTGTTCCTGTTGTTGATGGAACTCAATTAGTTGGAATCGTAACCAGTCGTGATTTACGTTTTGAAGCACGTTTTGATGCGCCCGTTTCAAAAATTATGACACCGAAAGAAAAACTGGTAACAGCACGTGAAGGTACCAGCATTGACGATATTAAAATTTTATTGCATCACCATCGCATCGAAAAAGTATTAATCGTTAATGATGCGTTTGAACTAGTCGGCATGATTACGATGAAAGATATTCGTAAAGCCGAAGCGTATCCAAATGCTTGTAAAGATGAACTAAGTCGATTACGTGTTGGTGCTGCAGTTGGAACCGGCGCTGATACCGATGCACGAGTTACCGCATTAATTGAAGCAGGTGTTGACGTATTAGTAGTTGACACAGCGCACGGACATTCAAAAGGTGTTCTAGAAAGAATTCGTTGGATAAAAACACATTATCCAAAAATTTCCATAATTGGTGGAAATATCGCAACAGCACAAGCTGCTCTTGATTTAGTAAAAGCCGGAGCTGACGCAGTTAAAGTAGGAATAGGTCCAGGTTCGATTTGTACGACGCGTATTATTTCCGGTATTGGCGTTCCGCAAATTACAGCAATTTCTAACGTCGCAGCTGCATTAAAAAATACCAACGTCTGCGTAATTGCTGACGGCGGAATTCGTTATTCAGGTGATATTGCAAAAGCAATTGCCGCCGGTGCCGATGTAGTAATGGTTGGAAGTTTATTAGCAGGAACTGAAGAATCTCCAGGCGAAGTCGATTTATTTCAAGGTCGTTATTATAAAGCGTATCGCGGTATGGGTTCACTCAGTGCGATGGGACAATCGCAAGGTTCGAGTGATCGATATTTTCAAGACATCGCATCGGGCGTCGAAAAACTAGTACCCGAAGGTATTGAAGGGCGTGTTCCGTATAAAGGTCCGATGTCGACAATTGTTTTGCAATTAATGGGTGGATTACGTGCAGCAATGGGATATACCGGCTGTCTTGATATTACTCAGATGCAAACCTTACCTGAATTTATTCGTGTGACTACAGCAGGCATGCACGAAAGTCATGTGCACGACGTAACGATTACCAAAGAATCACCTAATTATCGCTCACAGCTTGGCTGAAACCTTTTAGACAACACGATTTTGGCTAATACAATTTTGGAAAGTACAATGCAGGACATTTTAGAACACCCGACCGGTGACTGGATTTTAATTCTGGATTTTGGTTCGCAGTACACGCAACTCATTGCGCGCCGTGTGCGCGAGCTGGGCGTTTTTTCTAAAGTCGTTGCTTGGAATAATTCTGAAATTAAAGATCAGATTCGTAGCGATGAATTAAAGGGAATTATTTTATCTGGTGGGCCACTGAATGTAAGTTCTACCGATGGACCTTCGGTGCCGGATTGGGTATTTGAATCCAACTTACCAGTTTTCGGAATTTGCTACGGCATGCAATCAATGGTCGCGCATTTTGGCGGAACTGTTGTTGCTAGCAATCATCGCGAATTTGGTCCGGCAAGCGTTGACGTAATTTGGGATGATTCGTTACTCGGTACTGTTTATGAACAATGCAAAATAAATGGAATTTTTACAGAAGACTTAACAGAATCTTTTCCTACTCAAGCATTTGATGTGTGGATGAGTCATGGTGATCGCGTTGAAGAATTACCAACGGATTGGATTACAGTTGGTTCAACTACAAGCACACCAATTGCGGCGGTTCAACACAGTACGCGTCCATTATTTGGGGTTCAATTTCATCCAGAGGTAACTCACACACCACAAGGCCAATACATGTTGGAAGCCTTTGTGATGGAAGCATGTGGTTGTGTGCCAGATTGGAATTCTGCAAATATTGTTGAAACTTTAGTTGCGCAAATTAAAAAACAAGTTGGTAGTGATTCGGTTTTATTAGGTTTGTCTGGCGGTGTAGATAGTTCAGTGACGGCCGCATTATTACACAAAGCAATTGGTGACCAATTAACTTGTGTGTTTGTAAATAATGGTTTGCTCAGATTAAATGAAGCCGAACAAGTAGTAGAAACCTTTCAAAACCAACTGCATATGAAATTAATTGCAGTCGATGCCTGTGATCGATTTTGGAATGCGTTGAAAGGTGCAAGTGATCCAGAAAAAAAACGCAAAATAATTGGCCAAACTTTTATTGAAGTGTTTGACAAAGAAGCCGATGCATTGGGTGACGTCACTTGGCTTGCGCAAGGTACGATTTATCCCGATGTCATTGAATCGGCAGATTCTTCTACCGGCCAGGCGCATAAAATTAAATCACATCATAATGTCGGTGGTTTGCCCGCGAATATGCGTTTGAAATTACTCGAACCACTTCGCGCTTTATTTAAAGATGAAGTGAGACGACTAGGTCTTGAGTTGGGTTTGTCGCATGAAATGTTGTATCGGCATCCATTTCCTGGGCCAGGATTAGGTGTGCGAATCATGGGTGAAGTAAAACCCGAATACGCTCAAACTTTACGTTTTGCAGATGATATTTTTATTCAAGAATTACGCAGTGCAGGCTTATATCATTCCATTAGTCAGGCGTTCGCAGTTTTTTTACCAGTAAATTCAGTAGGAGTTGTGGGTGATGCGCGACAGTACGAACCAGTTATTGCATTGCGTGCGGTTGAAACTCACGATTTTATGACAGCTCGTTGTGTGCGTTTACCTTTCGACTTTTTAGAAAAAGTTTCTAATCGAATTGTGAATGAAGTGAAAGGTGTATCGCGTGTGGTATACGACATTTCATCCAAACCACCTGCAACTATTGAATGGGAATAACTGAACAAATCTAAGTGAGTAATAGAGGTGAGCTTACTAATTTCTGACGAAGACTTTATGCGAGTTGCTTTAGAAGCTGCTCGCGTTGCAGGAGAACAAGGTGAAATTCCTGTGGGAGCTTGTTTAGTTCAAGATAATCAAATTATTACTACTGCTTTTAACAATCCTATTTTTTCTAATGATCCTACTGCGCACGCAGAAATAAATGTAATGCGTCAAGCTGCTGAAAAATTAAATAATTACCGTCTTGCTAACACTACACTTTACGTAACTCTCGAACCTTGCATGATGTGTGCAGGTGCATTAATTCAAGCACGTGTTAATCGTTTAGTTTTTGGTGCATCAGAACCAAAATCGGGTGTCATTCAAAGTTGTGAATCGGTATTTAATAAGAGCATTTTATCTGAAACTCATGTTTCTGAATCCAATTTAAACTCACAGCGAAAAGTTTTTAATCATTATATCGAATGCATAGGCGGCGTTTTAAAAGAAGAGTGTCAGAAAATAATACAAGATTGGTTTAAAAAAAAGCGAAAACAACTTTGATTTCGCTTTTTTAAATTAATTCAAAAAGATCTAATTTAAAGCAACTTGCTGCTGAGAAGAAATCGTAATCTGATTGTCCGCAACTGTTTGAACCGGCATGCGTGACGCAATAACAATTAGTGCATAAAACTCTTGAATTGAATGAACGTAGGCTAATGCTTGACGTGCACCTGATGAATATCCATGTCGAACATTAACATAAATATCTGGATCTTGTAGCATTGGTAAACGACGTTTTACATCTGCCCACTTACGATAGTCCCCACCTTGTTGTTGAGTTAAGGTGCGGGCATCTAAAACATGTCCATATCCAGCGTTGTAAGATGCTAGTGCCATAAAAGTACGATCTGGTTCGCGAATGTTTTTAGGAAGACGCGCATAAATTTTCTGAAAATAGCCGGCGCCACCACGAACACTTTGTTTTATATCGGTACGATCAGGAACGCCCATTTCTAATGCGGTTTGAGCAGTTAGCATCATCAGGCCTTTTACACCGGTTGGCGAAATGGCTTTTGGATCCCAGTGAGATTCTTGATAGCTAATTGCCGCAAGTAATTTCCAATCCAAACCAGTTTGCAAACTCACTTGATGAAAAATGGGTAGTAATTCCGTTAAGCGCTCTTCAGCATGCTGTTTAAAGAAAAAAGCACGTGCGTAATCATGCCCTTTTTTATGTCGACGAATATATTGGTCAAGATGAGTGTAATCAAAAGAATAAAAAGAAGACGTAGGAGAGAAATCCACCATTGCTGGAGCTGGTGAAGTATCTAGTGAACTGGTTTTAGGTAACAACCAATTGATGGCATTTTCTTCAGCGGTGGAAATTAACGAAGAATCATTCGCAGCGACAGGTAAAGTATTTGCAAGATTATTGCTTAAAACTGAGTCAAAAGTTTTGATCACTTCAGTAGTTTTGATCACTTCAGTATTGTTTGAGTCATCAGACTCATCATTAGAAACCGTTTTATTTTCAGCTATTTTATCTGAGCTCTTATTCGAAGAGCTTGCCGCTGACTGGCTGTTAAATGAACCGGATTGGCAGGAAGCTACAAGGGTTGCGAAGCTCACTGCAAAACTAATTAAGAAAACTCGTAACATAGGCGTCTGTTCTGCTGTCAGGTTGAAGTCATTTTACGTTGGTTTGGAGCATGTTAAGTGCTTGTTTTCAACGGATTTTGACCGAAAATGCAAATCACAACTTGATCGCATGCAGATTCGATTCGTTGAGTTCTTTTTCAAGAAAAAGAACGGTGTACTCCTCGCGTTTTAAGTCCCATAAGTTATTGCAAAACCGATAATACCCATCTCGGGTGCCTGAGTCGAGTTTAAAGATGTATTTTCCTTATGGGTTCTATAAGGCAAATCGTAAGCTTTTGTAGATAGTCTTTTCCCGTTTCGATCAACTTTCTTAAGTTATTGTGACAAATTAATAAAGTTAAGTTAGCGATTCAAATCAGGCTGGCTAAGCTTATTTGCAAAGCCTCTTTAAATCCGAGAGAGATTTCACGCTTCAACAAAAAAAATTGCTTTTTGTTTTGCTGACTTTTGGTTGGGTTGAGTTGAAAAGTTTTATTGAAACATGGAGTAGTAGTTAATGAGCGCATCGCATGGAAAAATCGTTTCTGTTGTTTTAGGTGGCACCGCATTACAAGCCATGACTACAGGAATTTTATTAAGTCAGACTGCCGATGGATCCGTTGTTGCTGGAATTGCTAGCGCATTAATAGTGGGTGGATGTTCTTTGGCTGCAGCCATCTGGGCAAACAACAGTCAAACAATAGATATTGAACGAGTTGTTGGCTGGTTAAATCGAAAAGAAGATCAAATAGGTCAAACCTTACAAGGCAATTTTTCTGGACCAACAGCAGAGCTAATAGAAGCTGTAAACCATAGAGAAAAACAAGTTCACCAAAGTTTTGAAAGAATTTCCGATGGTTTGGATCGAGTAACCGTACTTTCACGCGAGCTTATGTCGCAATCTGGCAATCAAACACAAGGCCAAATGCAACAGCAACAAACACAACGTATCTTAAGTTCAATTTCACAACTATCTGACACAGTTCAAGGTGTTTCCCAAAGTGCAGCGCAAGCAGCACAAGCGGCAAGACAAGCTAATAAAGATGCATCTGAAGGCCAAGAAGTTGTAAATCATGTTACCTCTTCTATTAATTCTTTAGCAGCAGAAGTACAACGAGCAGCTTCAGCTATTCAAAAATTAGAAAAAGACAGCGAATCTATTGGTGCAATTCTAGAAGTTATCCGAGGAATTGCTGATCAAACCAATTTGCTAGCGTTGAATGCTGCCATTGAAGCGGCACGTGCGGGAGAACAAGGTAGAGGTTTCGCAGTTGTTGCGGATGAAGTTCGAACATTAGCGCAACGCACTCAAGAAGCGACTCAAGAAATCAATGACATGATTGTGCGCTTGCAGGAAGGTTCAAGTAATGCGGTAAAAGTTATGGCCGAAGGCAGCAAGCAAGCTGAGCGTAGTGTGAGTCAAGCTTCTAAAGCAGGTTCTTCTTTACAAGCAATTGCTGATGCGATTCGATCCATTAGTGAAATGAACGATCACATTGCATCTGCCGTTGAAGAACAAAGCACATACTCTGGTGAAATTGGGCAAAATCTTTCTGCAATGACTAATCAAATTGCAGATCGCGCGCAATCAGAGCAAAATTTACGACGTTTAAGTGAAGAACTTCGCGCTGCATTTCGTGACCTTGAAGCGGAAGTTAAAAAAGTCGCTTAATTTATTACCATCAATAAAAGAGCGGGCTTTAGTTCGCTTTTTTATTTTCTAATATTTTATAAATTCTCGAATATTGATGGTTTCAAACCCCGCATGTTAGATACTTCAGGTATATAATCGCCCGCTCACAATTCATCTAAAAGTAGATGCGAATTTAAAATCTTCGCAGATCGATAAGGCGGTTGGCATGCTCATTCTTCAGGGTGAATTCGCATTTTCTGCGTTTCGCA
>JAZKFP010000141.1:0-20749 GCA_040386355.1 Pseudomonadota bacterium
TCCAGGATTGTGATTCCTGTTGTCGTGGGTTCGAGCCCCATCAGCCACCCCATCTATTCAAGTACTTATATAATACCTTTCAAATTTTTATCTTAATTTATTAGACGTTTGTCTAATAAATCTTATTTAAGTTATCTTTTTTTATTGTTAAGATCTAGAAAATTACTAGGGGCTTAATTTGAATTATTCTGATTTTTTCTACGATGAATTACGAAATCCAAATACCAATTTTTTTATTCTAGACTCAAAAGGTGATTCATCTATCGGAGATATAGACTTTGAAAAATATAGTTGGCACAGGAGTAAATACAATAAAGTAAATGTATCAGACTTGGCAATTTTTCGAAGGCCAAGTAAGGCATCTGAAACTTATAAATTTTACTTTTATGGCGCTGCCAAAATTGGCCAAATATCAGGAATTGACGGAGTTACAGCCCTACTAAAAAAACCGTATCCATTTGTTGAACATATACATATGGAAGATGTTGAGCACTTTAAGTGGAAATTTAAAAACAGAAATAGAAGTGACTGGATGTACTTTTTCAATCAGTACGGAATGAACCAGATTAATTTATTAGATTTTCATAATCTGATGAAACTAGCTGATGGTGATGTTGATGAAATTGATCCGGAAGCAGCAACTGAAGCGCATCAAGATATTCAGCGCGGTAACTATTCAGTTGACGATAAAGAAGGAAAGGTCAAGATTAGAGTTAAACATGGTGTATTTTCTAGCAAAGTTAAAGATCAATATAAAGTAAGTTGCGCAATTTGTGGAATAAAGACTCGTTCTTTTTTAATTGGATCTCACATAATTCCTTGGTCTGCTGATAAAACTATTCGACTTGATCCAAGCAATGGTATTTGTTTATGCACTTTTCATGACAAAGCCTTCGATCAAGGTTATTTCACATTAGATGACGATTTGAAAATACGCACATCTAAATCCGAAATTAATGATGAAATTATCAAAGCTGAGCTATCCAAAATTGATGGGTTGAAATTAACTAAGCCAACTATTAATAGCCCCCAAAAACATTATTTAAAATTCCATAGAGATAAGGTCTTTGAAAAATTTATTAAATAATTAGTTATTTTAATGGCTTTATTTTTTTAAACTCTCTTTGTTTGATGTAATGTTCTGTCATTGCGGCACTTGAATGACCTGCTAAACTTTGCGCATCTAAACCTAATTTTTTTGCATCAGTTAAAGCTTTTGCTCTAATGTCATGAAAAGTAAAACGTTGACCTCCTGATTCAGCCCATTTAATTTGTACACGATTCCACATTGCTTTAATGCCAGCATCTGAATAGGGTTGTCCTTGTCGTGTACAAAACAGATATAAACCTCGTATAGGGCGTTTTAAACCCTTAGCCCTATCAACGACATTTACTAAGCCATCTGTCCACTCATAGAGTTGCTTAGTGCCTGTTTTTGATTGTTTAATCCAAATGCCTTCATCTGTAATTTGATCTAATCTGAGTTTTAAAATATCACCCTTTCTCATTGCTGTTATATATGCAAATTCCATAACAATCTCAATTAATTCACTGGCTAATCCTTTAACGCCTTCAAATTCTTGATCTGTTATGTAACGATCACGACCTTTTTCAGCATGTTTGGCCACACCTAAACAAGGGTTTCTGTCAATTTGTCCCCAGCGCATTGCATAGCTAAAGATATGAGATAGTAGCGATATTTCTCTATTGGCTCTAATTGGTGCTTTAATTCCACGGATATCCAAATATTTGGCGATGTGCATAGGTCTAACCGCTAATACTAGAGTTCTATCAAATACGATTTTAAGATTTTTGGCTTCGGTTAAATTTCCAGAGTAAGTAGTTTTTGCCTTCTTAGGGGCTATTTCGATCATGTACTTGTCTATTAATGCGCCCATTGATCCAACTAATGGTTTTTCAGATCCATCAATTGTTGGAGTGACACCCTCAATCTCGGCCCATTTAGAAAATGCAATTGCTTTGTCATTTGATAATCTTAGCCACTTATTTTCTCTGGAGACATAATAATAAGCCCCGTGTTTTAAATACATTCTAGGTGGTAGATTAAAATTGTTTTTGCGTCTTCTTCCCATGACTATCTACCTATCGAATTGCATCAAAATTAGGCTCGTTAATAGAGCCCGTTGTCGATACTTCTTGAAGTTTGTTAATTAGAAACGAACGTAAAACTTTTGGTTGGCCTGAAGCCCCAATTTCAAATGGATATGAACGATTTATTAGCCAACGAATTTGTGCTTTAGTACTTTTAAGATCCGTAAGATCTTTTATTTCATCACTATTCAAAAATATTAAGGTGAGCATATTTTCAATGTTCACATTTGATTTGGTAGTTCAGGAAGATTCAGACGTGAAGGAACGCCGTCACGTATCAATTTTGCTAAAACTTTCTCTGCACTACCTTCAACTTGCATCATGACGTTAAAGTGCTTACCGTATGCAATGGATGCAGATTCGTTCATTTTCTCATATGAAATTTTGGCAGTTTTTTGAAGGATTTTAATTCGAGTGCGCTCTTCGGAAATCCAACCTGTTGCATTGGCATAGCTCCCAGCAAGATAATTGCCTGGGCGCAAAACGGCTTCCCAAGGGATAATTCTGTCTCGATTGCCGTACTGAATTTCCCACCTTACCCATGGATGAAATTTAGCACCAAGTTGCATACCTTTTTCATACACCCTTAGTAACTTCCCGTTTTTCCCAGATCCAATATACAAGGTTCTTCCTTTACCATCAGGTTTAAACCAATTGCCTCTATGATCTAATGAAGGCTCTCTTCCCCCTGTATTGAATAAGCCTTCTTCATACATTCGTAGTGCATTGTTAACACTATGTATTCCCGAATAATCATCATGAGCACAATCTAAACGCGTGATTCTGGCATTTCTGGTGTTTTCAAGAAAATCTAC
Source organism: Pseudomonadota bacterium (assembly GCA_040386355.1). Taxonomy (GTDB): domain Bacteria; phylum Pseudomonadota; class Gammaproteobacteria; order Pseudomonadales; family UBA6940; genus JAZKFP01. The sequence continues at coordinate 2,928 of JAZKFP010000141.1, forward strand.
TAAGCGATGCCAGTCTGGAATCAAATGACAAGCGTGTCCCGATAAACTTAATAGAGCAGTACTGTTATTGCCGCCATAAGCAAAAATTGCTTTGCTAGAGCCAAGATTAAACGAGTAGTGGTAAAGACGGAATTTCTGATTACGGTTCTCAACTGGACTAAAAGCCGAGCCGACAATAGGCAAAAACTCTGCAAAGAAATCATTAAAGCCTTCAGTTTCAGAAAAAGGAAAACTACAATTGAAATAATCAATTATTGCGGAAGAAGGTATCCCATCAATTTTGGGTTGTGGAAGGTGAATAACCTTTAACTTTTTACCAACTGGAACTATTAAATACTTTTCACCCAATTCATCCACTATTTCATTACATATACTTTCCCCCCATGTTATCGACGGGGGGAGAATGTCGGATGATTTTGGCTTAGCAGAACTTTGAGCTGTTGCTGTTCCGCCCTCGTTCGGTTGACTGAGCGGTGCTGACGCATCCGCACAATCAACCGAGCCGAGCTCGGTATCATTAAAAGCAATAAGTTTTGAAATGTGATTAATCATGTAAAGGATTTTCAAGTTCCTTTAGAATACATGATTAAAAAGGGTATTACAATACCCCTTAATGAAAAAATTATTTATTCAATTTTTTTTCTGTTTTCGATTTTGATATCACCTGATACAACTTTCCAGAAGTTACTGTACTTAGAAGCCAAAGCTAAGCCTATTGAGCGTTTTGAGCTTGGCCCTTCTTCATCAAAAATATCACGAATCTTAATATTCAAGATTTCTTCATACTTGCGAATGGTTTTTTTGCTATGAGCTACATAAAGCATTTTCCAGCCCATATGATGACCAATCCTCAACATACCCAATGCAGACTCCAGTTCATCAACAGTGCCTGAGAAATTTATAATAGCTTTTTCTTCGATTTCTTGAAGTTGAGATTTCTGAAAATTTGTAAGATTTTTAAGTCGATCGCCAAGTGGGACGTGTCTATCTGGAGAAATTGCGTCTAAGACAGTTGTAATAAGTTTATCAGAAATAGAAGTTTTGTTAATACTGGTGGTATCGGACTGGTTTAACGCTTTGCAGTCATTTTTTAGATTGTTCATAAACTCTCCATTAGAGTTAGAACTGTATTACGAAAAGGGGATTTAATCAACCCTTAGAATATATCGCTATGGGGTTTTCGGTAACTCTACTGCAGTACTGACTTTAGTACTTTCAAAAAGCTTGGCATAACCATTTTGACCGCAATCATAATGATACATTGTCCTTAGAAGCCAAATTTTTTGCCAAAGTTTGTCGCTTGGGCCGAACTCAGTTATATTTAATTTTAAATTCTGAGCCTCTTTTAAATCTATAACAGAACCGTGTGAGTGAAAATGATTTCGTGTTGCGATTTTCTCTATGGTATCTTCGATTTCAGCAGGTGTATTTTTGCTCATCATACCTGTTGATAGTAAATCTTTAGCAAGTTTAATTGTTTGATCTCTAGCTGTTTGAGCTAGCTGTACATCCAGAACATTTACTGTGCCTGCAGGCGCATTTATAATGAATTGAACAGGTATATTATTTATTGAAGGATCAATTGGTCCAAGCTCTGATTCATTGCCCATAAGAATTGTTGAGCCACACAATGCGATAACAGTGCCGTTACTTTTGGCTCTTCTAGGGATAGCAACTCTAAGATCTGGGGCGGACTTGCGAAGTAGTGAACAAATCTTTTCAGTGGCATCAGTAAAGCCACCATTAGTCTCTAGAAGAAGATCTACAGGTTTTCCGCTACATTGTTGAAGCAACTCTGTTAGATATAAGTCATCGCTTGTATCAATCTGCGCTTGAGTCCTGTCACAGTCTGTAAAATAGACAATTAAGCATCTACCTGTTTCTTCTTCAATATCACGGATTAGAAGCTGCCTAAGGTACCTATCCTTATGGCTTACCCAAAATAGTGTGGATTGAGTAGGAAAATCTTTAGATCGTGGGAAAAAGTCAGTCAATTTGTATACGAGCGAATTTACTCAGTACAGGTAGTGAAAACACTTTTGCCTTCAGCAAGTCTTTGTGAAGCCTCATTTATTGCTTTATATGGATCGACTGATGGGCTAAATTTGACTTCATCTTTTACCAGTTTTTGTACTGGGGCTTGACCAAAAAAAAGATTAAAATCTTGATGATTATCTATCGTACCTGACCTAGCGCGAATGGACACGACTGTTGACATGATGTACCTTTAAATGCTTTATTTATTATTATATGACAATGAGTTACATTAGCTCGTTCATGTTAATTAACAAAAATGTACCTCAACTATTATCACAACTTTTAAAATAATAGTAAACAATTATCTCTATCAACTGATTGTAATATGTCTAAAATAAGCATTTTAGTGTAAATAAACACTTGATTTAAGTGTAGTTAATCAAGTCAGATTATTAGACGCTGGAAAAGAATATAACAATATAAATCATAAAATTAATGGGTTATGTAGCTAAGGTTGTGATTCCTGTTGTCGTGGGTTCGAGCCCCATCAGCCACCCCAATCGGATACGGAAGTGGGCACTTGATTCAAGTGCCTTTTTTTTGTGTCATTCAATGCCACAGCATGCACCAATGCATCATAACTGCCGGTTACAGTAGCTGTGTTTTCGTTTATAACAACCTTATCCACTAATAAATTTAGATACGCTTTAGCGATTGCAGAATCCTTGGTAAGCAATTTATCTTTTAAGATCTGAGTAAACTTTTCTACATGACTTGCCTTGATGTGTTCAATTGGCTGTGAATGTTCATTACGTACCGCTGCAATCTGAATAATTAATGCCTCACGGGCTGCCTTAAGATTCTGAGCTCTATGTTGAACAGTTTCATCTAGGTCAAGAATGCCTGTCTCAATAGCTTCTAGCAATCGGTGCTGACGCTCCTCGGTATTTTGCAGCTGACGATTTAACGCGTTAATCTCTTCTTGTTTTGTGTCTTTAGCTGAACGTATCCGTTTGCGTAGAGCGGTCATCATGGTTTGGATACGTTCAGGTGCAAAGATTTTGTTTGCCAGTTGATCCAGGATCTGTTGATTCGTTTTGTCCATTGGAAGATTGCTACTAGTGCATACGTGATTACCTTTGTTCTTCCTGCTTGTGCACTTGTAATATTTATAGCGACCACCTTTCCCAGTTGCCAAGGTCATACAACTTCCACACTGGCCGCATTTGATAATGCCCGTCATGAGTGTAGGAGATACAAGGATGCTTGGCGATATTTTATCGGGTGCACGAGACTCTCTTCTGACTCGTACTTGTTCAAACTTCCTGGGATCAATGATGGGTGGTATTGATGTTTTAACCCATTCACTAGGATCACGTTTTCGCTTTGTTTTTGAGTCAATTACATTAAAGTAATAATCACCCATATACAGGCTGTCAGATAGTATTGTATGTACTTTTTGTACCCGCCATGGCTTGCCTCGCATCAGCAGTCCTTTTTCAGTCAGGTGGCGGCCAATTTCTTTCTGGCCCATCATTTTTCCCTTGTAGCCAAATAAATACAAATCGTAGATAGTTCGGACAATGCTGGCTTCTGCTTCGTCAACTTCTAGTTTTTTCTTATTGCGGCCACGACTGCCAGTTGTCTGCGTTGCTATTGAAGTGTAACCAAAAGGTGGGCACGATCCGTTAAAGTATCCTTGTCGCGCATTTTCTTTCATTGCACGAGACGTATGTTTTGAGTTTTCTTTGGATTGGTATTCATCAAAGGTGCTGATGATACGGCGCATCATTTCACCTGCGGAATCGTCGCTAGTCAGCTGCGTGATGGAAACAACTTTAACTTTGTTTTTGAAGAGCTTGCGCTCATAGACGCCGAATTGAATTGCATCTCTAAAAAAGCGTGAAAGACTGTGAATGATGATTGCTTCAAATTCTTGCGGTTTTTGTAGAGCATCATTGATCATCTGCTGAAATACGGGCCGCTTATCATCAGTAGCACTTGCTCCTAGCTCGACATATTCTTTCACGACAATATGACCATTCGCTTTGCACCACTCCTTTAACTGGCGGAGTTGGTCGGGAATGGATAAATCATTGTCCGCTTGCCGAGTGGTGGACACACGTGCATAGAGTGCAACTTGCATAAGAATTCCTTTTCCTTGATTTTTTTTTGCTGCTAAACTTATTTGCTGTTTTTGCTGAGATCTCGTTCGATTGGCTGTAAGGACTCCACATTACAGCCAACCTTCATTCACGAAATTTAGAAAGTTACGTTTTACACCGGCTTAGTCTCATCCGGCAGTTCTTGCATTAATTCGGACAGAATCGACATTATTAACTCAATCTCACCCTCGACTAACACGTCGTTTTTCAGTGACTGCTTAACAAAAATCTTAACACTTGTTTGTTTGTCCAACCATCATGGCACCTCCTCTCGTGCTTGTCTATTCCCGCCCATGCGTTTCCATCACATGAAATTCGGCTATTACCTTAACCAACTCACCTTCAAAACCACTATGGCCGAATTCATTTAAAAACAATTTCCTGAACGCCTGATATTGGGATTGCGGTAATGCAGCTTCCGCAATCAACAATATTTTTGATTTACGCGCATTCAATAAATCTAAAACGATCTGGGTGGCGTTCATCATGACAAGCGCGCCTTAATGTGCTTCATATTGCACTGATCAGAATTCTTCACTTACGTTTTCACCCAAAAAAGTTTACAAAATTGTTGATATCAAAAATTTATGATGCTATCATCGTATCAATGATATCAAATGAAATCAAATTTATTTAATGCAATAATTTTGAAGGGTACTAGTTATGAATGAAATTGACATTGAGCTGGTAAAAGCGCTCATCAATCTGTCACCTAAAACGACCAGAGAAGTTGCAGACTTAATTGAAATGAAGCAGCCAAACATGATGTCTGCGTTAGCTGGAACAAGACCATTACCTAAAAACAAAGTAGCGCCACTACTAGAACTGTTAGGAATACCAAACGGTGAACCTTCATTTACTAAGGTGCATTTTTGGGTGGCTGGCGTAGATTTATCACCACTGCAATATGCAATAAGTAAATTCTTTCCTGTCGGAGCTCTAATAGGAGGTCTATGGCGCCAGGGTGGTGGAATATGGGATATGACTCGTGCGCTTGATCAGCAGATATTTGTGATTTATGACGAACGTTGCCGAGTGGTAGTGAAAAGAACGGGATTAGGCACTTTCATGCCAACGGCAAAGCCTATTGGACCAGAAAATATCCATGGATTGAAATGGCGCGGTAAAAAAATTGGTGCTGAAACAATGATATCAATACCAGCAGAAAAATATCAGCAGTGGTCACATGGTGATGATATCAACTTGGAGGATTTACTTAAAGTCCTTGGTGCAGACTCAGGTATAGGTTGGCGGGAAGTAGTGCAGATGATGATCGACTTGGGCATTACACCATCGGGCGCCATGGGCATCATTCAGAGTTGGCGTGAAGCTCAGCAATAAATAACAAAAGATAACAAACCAATGATAACTAAAGATAACAGTAATTAGATAACTACTTTATAAACAACCAAAAGGCAGGTAAATATGGGAAGAGTAGCCATTGTAGAATTTTACGATGTTGCCATCAGTGCAAATAAAATGCTGGCAGCAGGCAAAAAGCCTACCGCTAGATTAGTGCTTGATGATCTTGGCAGTGGCAGTATGTCAACGATTCAAACGCATTTTAAACAATGGCAAGCAGATCATGCACTGCATCTCCCAAACGCCAACTTTGAAATCCTAAGTCCAGATATCACGCGCGCGATTAATCTCACTATCGCGACTCTAGTAAGTGAAGCAACTGACGCACTCAGTGAAACCCTCGCCGAAGAAAATGCCACCTGCAAGCAAATTCAAAAAGAATATGCAAAACTGTTAGAAGAGTATGAAACACAAGCTGCAATCCTCGCAGAAATGGAAAGCCAATATGCCAACCTTACAGGCCGTGCAGAACTCCTTGAATCTGAGAATAAACGCGCAGCAACAGAAATATCCAGTGAACGTAAATCCGTTGAATCAGCTAGAACTGAGTTGGCCATCGTCAAGTACAAAATTGAGCATTTGTCACAACTCGAAGCTGAAGTAGAAATGCTGCGTAGCGAATTGAAACTAGCGAATGATCAGGCCGCTGAATTTAGCAAGGCAGCTGCTGTAGCTGAAGCTAAATTAGGTGTTGCAATGCAGCATGGAGGAAAAGCATGAGAAGGTTTTGCACTGCCCGTTATTTAGAGGTTGAAGATGATTTATTCGTGAGAATAAATCAGCAAAATACGAAATAACGGGGGGATTTTAGATGAATTTGGGTGCGAGAGCAGCCGAATAAAGAAAAAATACCGCAACGAACGCAGGGAGGCGCAATGAACGAAGTGAATGAAGAAGCAGTAATTTGGGCAAAAAAGCGATTAAAAGTAAAGTTGGCAACTAAAACTTCACATGATTATGCACTTAAATATGTGAAAATGCGTGATAGTAACTGTATCCCAGGTACAGCTGAAAACCCTAGAACAAGGCTTGTTGAGCGAGCTGCAGCAAGACGGTGTTTAGCAGCACTTATTATGTTAGCACATCAAAATAATGATCAAGCTCGCGTTTCTGAGCTTTATGCATCGGTACTAGAAATACAGGCAGTTGCGGATGCTAACGAACTTGCATATTCCGAGGGAAGATGGCTAGGGAAAAAACATTTTCGTAATAGTAAAAAAGCTGGAATTCAAAAACTTCCAAATGACTGGAAAGATAAGATATGTTCGATTATGAGTAAACATCGCTATCTTAAATGTGTTCAAATACTCGCTTGCATTGGTTGCAGACCATCTGAAATTGAAAAAGGTGTAATGGTGCATCGTAAATCTGATGGTATTTATTTTGAAATTATCGGAGCTAAAGTTGATAAGGTTAGAGGTCAGGTTTGGCGACAAATTGTTTTGCCTTTAAATCATCTGATAGCATCAAAAATTCCTGATGGTAAGTATTCTGGCGATAAAAAATCTATTTCTGAAACTATTACAAGAATGGCTTTAAAACTTGGTTTCGAAGGAATATCTGCCTATTCATTTCGACATCAATTTGCAAGCGATCTTAAAGCGACAGGTGTAAATAAAACAAACATTGCAATGGCGCTTGGTCATCAGACTGAAGTGACTCAACAAACTTATGGAAACTCTGGCGCTGGACGCAAAATTAGTATGAAAGTAATTGCCGAAAAAAAACCAAGAGAAGTTCAGATTAAATCAAAAACTAATCTTTATAAAGTGAGTAAAATTTAAAACAAGTAATCTAACGGATTAGAAATTTTGAGGGAATAAAATATTTTTCTTACCGTTAGATCATTTAGGCGGAATTGCTTAAATAAATCCTATTTTCCTTTCTTCAACTTTTTTAATAACATCAATATCTTGCTTTAACAGCTTATCTCTGCCAGCTAAGGCCGCTCTCCCCAATGCTATTTCAAGTGCTAAGCGCATCTTTCGAGGCGTCAGCGATGCTAACAAACAAGTAACATCATGAGAAAGTTCGTTTGTAAACCTAGCCTTAATCGATGCTGAATCATTTAGCAGTAGCTGGTAAATTCTGTTTGCGACTTGCAGTGATTGATTAATATTAGGTTGAGGTATCTCAAAAACTTTTGCTCTTGAAAGTATAGGTTGTGGGATAGACTGTTCATAATTTGCAGTCAATATCCAAGTGATTTTACTTGCATTTAAACAAATGTCAGGGAGCGATTCATCGTGAAATGAAGCTGCACTTCCAGATTCAAGTAGGCTGTACAAGCCATTGAGAGGGTTGTACCTATTATCGCTGCCTGCTTTATCAATTTCATCCACAACAATTACAGGATTACCACATTCGCCACTAGTGAGAACATCAAATACTATACCAGGCTTACTGTTACTCCAAAAATCTGCACTACCAACCAAGCCAGCACCCGCCTGTTGATTCTCCATTCGGATCACGCGAAATGGAACATCCATACCCCTAGCTAATGCCTCTGCAAACATCGTTTTGCCCACGCCTGGTGGGCCTAGCATAAGCATGACCGGAATCCTGAGAACTTCATCTTTGTCAGATAATGCATTGAACCCTCTCAACATATCGATAACTTGAATGAAATTTGGAAAGTCCGCCTGTAGTTGATTTAAAAATAAGGTCCCTTTATCAGGCATTGGTTTCAATATTCTTTCGCCACCAGCTTTAATTAGTTTACTTATGATAGTTTTGATTTTGGAAATATCGTCTCTATCCTTATATCGAGTATTCAGTTCAGACGACAATTTACGAAGAGCAGTTATGTCATAAAGTTGAATTTTGATAGGCTGCAATTCTAAAATCAGATCTTCTGGTATCGAAACTTGGTTTAAATCATCCACCCTGGGATATATTTCAGTTTTTTGGGCAATTTTAGTATCTGTGTTGTTCGTCTCTTTATCAATCAGAGTCTGATCCACTTTGTTAACTTCACTTACATTAGCAGTTGATTGATCGGAATCAGATTCAACATTACTGTCGTCATCTGCATCTGTATCTTCATGATCATCACATTTTTGTAAATTACTTCTACGATTCCCAAATTGGCCTAAATCAACGACTTCTTTACCACAAATATAACAAACCTGATTACAGTTGATTTGGACCTCGTTCAATAACGTTTTAATTGCTGTAGAGCGTGCTTCACTGTCAAAATCAGCATTTAGTTGTAAAAAAATGCGTAACCTTGACTCCCTTACAGATGCAAAAAAATATTCAACCACTTCTGCAGCGTTATTAGGGCATAATACTGCCTCAATTTCTTGACAGGTATTGTGCACGAGCCCAATCCAGCCTGAAGGTATCATCAGCGGGCGTTGGCCTACCCATGGGAATTGTTTTCTTAAAACTTGTTCGGTGCGAGGTGTAGGTATTAACGTAAATTTGGTATCACGCATAACCTGCTCCTTTCATTATTTAATACTTCATCGGAAGGTCTCCAAAAATATTTCTTACCGTCCCATGCAAGACCTTTGGTTTTATTGCTGGCTTTAAATATTTGCTTATCGTAAAACCTCGCCACACTTAACCTATCAGCATATTGAACCTTAGTTGCTAATGTGGAGTTCGATTCAAAGCCGTATTTGGCACCAGCAGATGCGCACGTCCATATGTGCCTTAATGTCAGTGCTGCATCTGACCAAGCTTGATCAAGTTCTTTCAATGCATTAGCGCAAATCTCTAGCGTTAGGCTGTCATGCCCAACCATTTTGCCGATGGTTGTTGATTTGAGGTTGTTGCCTAGCGTTCTCACCTTGCCTATGTCATGCAGCAAAGCCGCGACTGATGCAATATCTCTTAAACCTTCATTGGCGTAATCTAATCCATAGGTAATTTCCGCCGCTTCAACACTATGTGATAGTAATCCGCCAATTTGGTTATGATGGAATTTTGAGCTTGCGGGTACTTGTAAAAATGAAAAAGCGATTTCATCATCAGAAAATAGGGTGTCTACGAATCGTCCTAAAGATGGAGACTCGATTCCCTTTCTTACATTAATCAGTCTATCCAGCCATATTGAGTCCGCACACAGTATTCTGGGCAAATTTTGCAAAACATTAATATTTTCCATGCCTACAAACGGTTCTATCTCTAAAATTTGCACCGTACTTGTTGTATGTTCAACATATCCTTTAACCTGAACAAGCTGATAAAGCTTGGTTGGTAACCAGTTAAGCAGTGAAGATTCACATTGACCTACTTGAAAAGCAGTTGCGTCATGCAAATCAATATTTAAGATTTTGCTGGTATTTAATTTTGAATTAGTATTTATTTCGCCTATGCGATAAATGCCACTAAAAACTTGCTTAGTAGGTAATTTATTCAGCTGCGCCACTGATGTTAAATTTATCGTTCTTGGTTTATGCAAAGGCATATAGCACCTCCTTAGTAGATACTTCTGAATAATTTGAGTTATTACAAGCGTTACCAGAAACGAGGATTGTGCTAAATTGCACGTTGTCGACTACGCTGCTTAATACTCTGTTTAATACACTTAATTGATGTGTCGTTAGGATAGTAGAAACTCTTGAATGTATTTGGGTTAGTGCTTTGGCGAGACGTGCCCAGATGATAGATTCGTTCCATTTGCGGTTGTGGTCGACATTTGGTTTAGTAAAGCGAGGGAAGACCTGATGTCGAACTCGTTCTCTGCGATAGAGTCCGTGTTTATCAGTTGATCTTGCTGTTTTACGTCTAAATTGGTGATTTAATAATTTTTCGTGCATATGATTCTCCTGTTATGTCTAATGTGTAGACAAGATACATAATAGCTACATGAGCGTGCATAGTCAAGTCTATTTTGTAGACATGTATTAAAATATTCATGATTGTTGTAAACTTGCTATGAATTAAAACTGGAGTAGGTATGGCTGAAAATACATTATCAAATGCGAATGAGCGCATTCAAGTGAACGTGCGCGTTGATGGCGATTTAATTAAACTGCTAGATGAGAAACGTATCGAGTTGTTAGCTAAACTTGGTTCTATTCCCTCTCGGTCAGAGGTTGTGAGAATTGCCTTGGAAGAGTATCTAGTCAGTAAAAAATGAGAATTTTTTACGCGGCTAAATTAAAAATACAGTAGGTTTTTAAATGACAAAAGAAAAAGAAATAAAAACAGAACCGTTAGAAAAACAACTTTGGAAGGCCGCTGACAAACTCCGTAAAAATATTGATGCAGCGGAATACAAGCACATTGTTCTAGGATTAATCTTTCTTAAATATATATCAGACTCGTTCGAGCAGCAATTTACTAAACTTAAAGAAGATAAGCTTTCTGACCCAGAAGACAAAGACGAATTTTCGGCAGAAAACGTATTCTTTGTGCCGCAAGATGCGCGTTGGAGTTATTTGCAATCTAATGCGCGCCAGCCAGAAATTGGCAAAATGGTAGATAACGCCATGGATGCCATTGAAAAGGAAAATTCTTCACTTAAAGGGGTTTTACCCAAAGTATTTGCGCGAGATAACTTGGACCCCGCCAGCCTTGGCCAACTCATAGATCTAGTCGGCAATATTGCGTTAGGCGATGCGAAGTCACGTAGTGCCGATGTGCTAGGCCATGTGTTTGAATACTTTTTAGGTGAGTTTGCGTTAGCTGAAGGTAAGCAAGGTGGGCAGTTTTATACGCCACGTTCAGTAGTGGAGTTATTGGTTGAGATGTTAGAGCCTTACAATGGTCGTGTGTTTGACCCCTGCTGCGGCTCTGGTGGAATGTTTGTGCAAAGTGAAAAGTTTGTTGCAGACCACCAAGGCCGCGTGAACGACATTTCCATTTACGGGCAAGAAAGCAACCAAACCACATGGCGCTTGGCTAAAATGAACCTTGCCATTCGTGGTATTGAAGCCAGCCAAGTGAAATGGAATAACGAAGGCAGCTTTTTAAACGATGCCCATAAAGATGTAAAAGCCGATTATATTATTGCCAACCCACCATTTAATGTAAGTGATTGGAGTGGCGAGTTACTGCGCACCGATGGCCGCTGGCAATATGGTGTACCGCCTGCAGGCAATGCTAACTTTGCATGGCTGCAACATTTTATTTATCACTTATCCCCACAAGGTCAAGCAGGTGTGGTGCTAGCAAAAGGCGCACTAACCAGCAAAACCAGTGGCGAAGGTGAAATGCGCAAAGCGCTGATAGAACAAGGCAACGTGATTGATTGTATCGTCAACCTGCCTGCCAAGCTATTCCTAAATACGCAAATCCCAGCTGCATTATGGTTTATGAGCCGCAACCGCACAAATGGCAAATTTAGAAACCGCAGTAACGAGATTTTGTTTATTGATGCACGCAACTTAGGTCATCTAATGAACCGCCGCACTAAAGAGCTTAGCCATGAGGATGTTAAACAAATTACAGACACGTACCATAATTGGCGTAATACAGATGGCGAATACCAAGATATTGCAGGCTTTTGTGCATCTGTCAGCCTAGAGCGTGTAAAAGAACTCGATTACGTACTTACCCCAGGCCGTTATGTAGGCCTGCCCGATGATGAAGATGATTTTAACTTTGCCGAGCGCTTTAATGCGCTAAAAGTAGAGTTTGAAGCGCAGTTGGTGGAGGAAGAAAAGCTTAATCAGGCTATTGCAGAGAACCTCACGAGGGTGAAGTTATGATTGAGTGGCAGGAAGTTTCATTGGATTCAGTTGCACATATAAATCCTACTGAATCGCTTCGAAAGGGAACTTTAGCTAAGAAAATTGCTATGGATGCTTTGCAATCATTTACCAAAAGACCTTCTAGTTTTGAAGTTGAGCCCTATAACGGTGGGATGAAGTTAAAAATGGCGACACAATTGTCGCTCGAATCACCCCGTGTTTAGAAAATGGAAAAACTGCATATATAGATTTGCTTGATGATAATGAAATCGCTTACGGTTCAACAGAATATATAGTATTACGTGAGAAATTAGGTGTAACTGATAAGCAATTTTTATATTTCATCAATTTTCAGAGACGTGGCAATTGCTTCAATGACAGGAAGTTCAGGAAGGCAAAGGGTTCAAACAGATGTAGTCAAAAAACACATTTTTGAAATTCCTTCATTACAAGAACAAAAAGCCATCGCTTTAGTCCTCAGCAGTTTGGATGACAAAATCCACCTACTTCACCGCCAAAATACCACCCTAGAACGCATGGCTGAAACGCTTTTTAGACAGTGGTTTGTAAAAGAAGCGCGGGAGGATTGGGAGGAAAAACCACTTGATAAGTTAGTAAACATAACCTCAAGTAAGCGAATCTTATATTCTGAATATGTAGCTTCAGGTGTGCCGTTTTATAGAAGCAAAGAAATTATTGAGCTTCATAATGCAGGGAGTACAAATAGCGAACTATTTATCACAGAAGCTAGATTTAATGAGATAAGCAACAAATTTGGCGCACTCCAAGAAGATGACATTTTATTAAACTCTGTTGGCACATTAGGTGTTCCTTATAAAGTTAAAAAGTCCGATAAATTTTATTTCAAGGATGGTAATTTAACTTGGTTCAAAGATTTTGTAGGTATGCCTTCAGTAATAATTTACTGTTGGTTAAAGTCCAATATTGGCAAAGAGCAGTTAGACAGCATAACTATTGGTAGCACTCAAGCTGCATTAACGATTAGTGGCTTAAAGCAAATCATTCTTAAAGTACCACCAAAAGAAATTATTAAATTGGGAGAAGAAAAACTCACTGCAATTTATAACAAAGTTGATGGCAACCAAAAACAAATCCAAACCCTAGAAAAACTCCGCAATAAAATCGCTTCCAAATATGCCCAAATTCGTCTTGGGCGCACTTTAGAAAATAAACAACTTAATTATCCAGTTCTCAGTTTTATCTGACTTGGAGAGCTATATTTTAAAAGCCTTGCAGCAATGTAAGGCTTTTTTATACCCAATTAATTATTGCCAAAAATTTCATGATAATTATTTAAGCATTGGGCATATTGGTTTGAATGCCAAGTTGTACTCACCTCATTTAGTCCAGCGTTTCTTTGTGAGCTGCTTAGTCAAAATCCGCTGTAGGCATCTCACTTCCTCCTTCAGACGAAAGTATTTGTTAGTATTGCAGCAATCTAAAGCTATCAGTTTTGAGAAGCTTATACAATTTAACAATATTTATTTTTGCAATAAAAACTTTTCCAAGATTTCTAACGTTAAAGGCTTACTAAAAAAATAACCCTGATATAGGAGACAGCCCTCTTTATTTAAAAACTCTTTCTGTTCAAATGTCTCGACGCCTTCCGCAATTACTTTTATGCCAAGACTCTTGGCTAAGGTAATTATCCCTTTTGCAATGGCTGCATCTTCAATTTTATGTGCGGTAACGAACAGTGCAATTTATGCATTAATGCAAAACTTAAATCCAGATTTCACATTCAATTAGAGGCCTAAATGAACAACGATAAGTCAGATAAAGCTAATAGAACAACCTCCATTCAAAATACTCAATTGGGTAACGGTGGTGAATTACATCAAATGCAAGAAGGTGAGCATGCATTGCTGACCACCAATCAAGGCGTAGGCATTTCGGATAATCAAAATTCACTTAAATCAAATCCACGCGGACCGACTTTGCTAGAAGATTTTGTTCTGCGTGAAAAAATAATGCATTTCGATCACGAACGTATTCCAGAACGTATTGTGCATGCACGCGGCACTGGTGTTCATGGCTTCTTTGAGCTCACAGAATCATTGCAAAAATATACCACTGCAAAAATATTGACAGATGTAGGAGGCAAAACGCCCGTATTCACCAGAATCTCTACCGTTGCTGGCGGCTCTGGTTCAGTGGACACGCCCCGTGACGTCCGTGGTTTTGCGGTTAAATTTTATACGCAAGAAGGCAACTGGGATTTAGTCGGTAATAATATTCCAATATTCTTTATTCAAGATGCTATTAAATTTCCAGATTTAGTGCATGCGGTAAAAATGGAGCCAGATCGTGGCTTTCCACAATCGGCATCGGCACACGACACATTTTGGGATTTTATTTCGTTAACCCCAGAGTCCATGCACATGGTGATGTGGATTATGTCTGATAGAACAATTCCACGCTCGCTGCGGATGATCGAAGGGTTTGGTGTACACAGTTTCCGTTTAATTAATGAAGACGGCGATTCTACTTTTGTGAAGTTTCATTGGCGTCCAAAACTTGGTCTGCAATCTACAGTGTGGGACGAAGCAGTTAAAATTGCTGGCGCTGACCAAGATTTTCTACGTCGCGAAATGTATGAAGCGATTGAAGCAGGCAATTTCCCAGAATGGGAGTTCGCGGTACAGCTCTTTAGTCAAGAACAAGCAGATACATTTCCGTTTGATCACCTCGATCCAACCAAACTAATTCCAGAAGAACTTGTGCCACTTAAAGTGATTGGCCGCATGGTGCTTGACCGTTGGCCCAATAATTTCTTTGCCGAAACCGAACAAGTAGCATTTTGCCCATCTCATGTTGTTCCAGGCATCGATTTCTCTAACGACCCGTTGTTGCAAGGCCGTTTATTTTCCTACTTGGATACTCAATTATCGCGATTAGGTTCACCAAATTTTAATCAGATTCCAATTAATGCGCCAAAGTGCCCGTTTGCTAACCATCAGCGGGATGGTCAGATGCAAATGGAACAGCCAACTGGTAGAGTGGCTTACGAACCGAACACATTGTCACAAACATCGCCACGCGAATCTCCAAAAGGTTTTCGCAGTGCAGCTGTAGTAGAATCTGGCGAAAAGGGCAGAATTAGGTCTGAAACGTTTGCTGATCACTATTCTCAAGCCAAACAGTTTTATATGAGTCAAACAAGTTTTGAGCAAGCGCATATCGCGTCTGCCTTGGTATTTGAGCTATCTAAAGTAGAACATTTGCATATTAGGTTAGCCATGGTAGGTCATTTGCTGCATATTTCGGATGATTTAGCAAAACGTGTGGCTACTGGCCTTGGTTTAGAAAACATGCCTAGCGCCCCTGAAGCGGCTGCAAAAGTGCAAGATATGCCTACATCGCCAGCACTGCAAACGATTGGCAAAATGAAAGATACTTTGCAGGGACGTTGTGTGGGTATTTTAATTGCTGATGGCTCAGATTTAAGAGTGATTAATAGCATTAAAAATGCGGTATTAAAAGCAGGTGCCAGTGTAAAAATTGTAGGCCCGAAAATTGGTGGTGCAAAATTGAGTGATGGCTCAATGCATGCAGTAGACGGCCAACTTGCAGGCACGCCCTCTGTTTTATTTGACGCTGTTGCCGTAATTTTATCTGATGCAGGTGCAAAAACACTTTCGGCAGAAGCGGCAGCGATGGATTTTGTGCGTGATGCTTTTGGGCATTTAAAAGCAATTGCTTATGATAAGGGCGGTGAAGTTTTGATTAATAAAGCCAGTATCAATATCGATAAAGGTGTTGTGAATGCATTAGAGGTAAATGCTTTTATTACTCTAGCTAAAACACGGCAGTTTGATAGAGAAAAATCAGTGCGTACTATGGCTTAGATTTCATCTTATTCCGATTGTCTGAATGCAAAAAATCCTCTTTCGAGGATTTTTTGTTATTGAAAACTATTAGTTCAGACAAACAAAATTAAAAATTTACCGAATTATTTCGGTTTTCATTCCAATCGCTTTCAAACACACGAGCATCATTGTCTGAACGGGGTTTAACACCAATTAAAATGCCACCATCTGCAATGTCTTTTTCATACTCTTTAAGTCGATCTTCCGGAATACCCCATCCAATTAAAGCACCAACTAAACCAGCTGTAACACCACCAGCACCAGCACCAGCAATACCTGCTGCTAAAGGACCTGCAATAACCAGGCCAAGGCCGGGCAAAAGTAATGTCGTACCAACAGCAGCAATTGCCGCTAAAGTTGCACCAACAACACTACCAACTGCCCCACCAATAGCGGCACCTTCTGCAGCCTTGTTTCCTACTTCAGTTTCCAAAGTAGCGTCTTTACCATAATATTTTGATCGTGTTTCTTCAGACATCACGACGTTAATATCGTTATTCGTGTAACCCATATCGTTGGCTTTTCTATATGCATTTTCTGCGCTATCTTTATCTTTGAACAAACCTGTAACTAAACTCATTTTAATTCCCTTCTTTATTGTTAAAAAAATAAACTAATTAATGAAAATATAATAATTCAATAATTAATATTGCACTGTGCGTTACATGACAGACTTCGAATATTTTAGATATTTAGGTTAGCCATAAATTTATGGTTAATTTAAACTAATTATTATTTTTGAAGTTCAGCTTTACGTGCAGCGATTTGCATGCCAATTTTTTCCAGATCCATTTTTGACTTTTTGGCTTTCGGAAACATTTCAGTTTCTTCTTCTTTTACATGATGCCTAACATATTCGGACATCACTTTGATTTTGGCGTCAAACATTTCACCATCGGGCTTTTTCCCCTCTACTTGCGCGATTAAATCTTTTAAAGTGCTATGTTCCACAGTGGCTTCAGGAATAAGTTCAGTGTCATTCAAAGCCTGCTTAAACTGAGGATAAAAAATTTCTTCTTCCACTTGTGCATGAAGTGTGAGTTCCTTACAAATCTTGCTGACCAATTCTTTTTTATCAGAATTGTCAGTTGCTTTTTCATATTTTTTAAATAAAACGCTAACCACTTGATGGTCTGCTTCAAGTAAAGATACAGCATTGTTATGTTTTATGTCTGATGGAGTTTGCATAATCATTTCCTTAAATAAATTATGTTTAAATCGAGAAAAAATGAAAGGGGTCAAAAATCCCTTTCATTCTTAATCATTAAAAACTAATTATTTCTTAGATGTTTTACTTAATTTAGATTTTTTATTAGGATTGCTTTCTTTTAAAGCAACAATTTTTGTTACTTTCATAGATTTTTTGGTTGAATTTGATTCATCTTTTGAAGCTGCATTCTTTGAACCTTTTTTAGCTTTTTTTGAAGATTTAGAATCTTCTTTAGAAGTGCCACGATTAGAATCTTCAGAACTTTTACTGCGTTCATCAGATTTTTTTGAATTTGGTGAATCTTTTGTATTAGCCATCTTAAATCTCCTAAATATCTTTTAATATTAAACTTGAAAGATGTATTTAATTTAGAGCTATTAAATACAGAATAATCATCTTAAAATTTTAGTAGCGATGAATTTATAAGACATTAGATGAATAAATCGTAGGATAAATATGACAGATATATTAGTTTCAATTCTTTTTAGATAAACACGAAAATACTTTTTACTGAGCATTAACTTATTTTTGCGAATAAAAAAACCTATTCATTTCTGACTAGGTTTTTTAT
>JAZKFP010000142.1:0-31045 GCA_040386355.1 Pseudomonadota bacterium
GAAGGCGGGAATCCAGGTAAGATTAATTTGCAAGAACCCGTCACCTGGATTCCCGCCTTCGCGGGAATGACGCCGGGATTAAATAAAATTAATATCTATAACTATCTGGTTTGAACGGGCCGTCTACCGGTACGTGAGTATATTCCGACTGAGTTTTCGTCATTTTCGTAACAACACCACCAAAACCTTGCACCATATATAACGCAACTTCTTCATCTAATTGCCGTGGTAATACTTCTACCTGAATTTTCTTTTGCTTTTCTGGCGCTGGTAAATCAGCAAATTTTTGCTCATACATATAAATTTGTGCGAGTACTTGGTTTGCAAAAGATCCATCCATAATGCGTGAAGGATGACCTGTTGCATTACCTAAATTTACTAATCGACCTTCTGCTAATAACAATAAGAAATCGCTTGCGTCATTGGAACGAAAAACCTGATGAACTTGTGGTTTTACTTCTTCCCAACGCCACATTTTGCGCATATACGCGGTATCGATTTCATTATCGAAGTGACCAATATTACAAACCACCGCACCTTTTTTTAGGCTTTGTAAAATTGCTGCATCGCAAACATTAATATTTCCGGTCGCAGTTACTAATACATCGGTATTTTGTAATAACGATTTATCAACATTTTCAATTCGACCAGTATTAATTCCATCTTTATAAGCAGAAACCACTTCAAAACCATCCATACACGCTTGCATTGCGCAGATAGGATCAATTTCGGTAATTTTTACGATCATGCCTTCTTGACGTAAGCTCTGCGCCGAACCTTTACCCACATCGCCGTAGCCTAAAACTAAGGCTTTTTTACCGGATAACAAATGGTCGGTTGCGCGTTTAATTCCGTCATTTAAGCTATGACGACAGCCGTATTTATTATCATTTTTTGATTTGGTAACGGCGTCGTTTACGTTTACAGCTGGTACTTTTAAAGTACCTTCTTGCAACATGATTAATAAACGATGAACACCTGTAGTGGTTTCTTCAGTAATCCCATGAATGAGATCTAACATTTGTGGATATTTTTGATGCAACATAGTGGTCAAATCGCCGCCATCGTCGAGCACCATATTCGCATCCCAAGGCTTACCATCTTTTAAAATCGTTTGCTCGATACACCAATCGCCTTCTTCAAGCGTTTGACCTTTCCATGCGTACACTGCAACGCCGGCTTTTGCAATTGCAGCAGCTGCGTGATCTTGGGTAGAAAAAATATTACAGGATGACCAACGAACTTCAGCACCTAACGCGACCAGCGTTTCAATTAACACAGCGGTTTGAATCGTCATGTGAATACAACCCAGAATTTTTGCGCCTTTTAATGGTTGTTGCTTACGATATTTTTCACGTAGTGTCATCAAAGCTGGCATCTCTGTTTCAGCAATTATTATTTCGCGACGCCCCCAATCAGCAAGCCCAATGTCAGCGACTCGATAATCCGTTTTCTCTGTGTTTTTTGAAGCTAACATGGTGTTCTCCATTTGTTGTATACGGGCATATTTTTATTTGCGTACAGAACAGGCGCTTATACACCTGCCTAGAATTATGTGTCGCTGCGCGACAGTTTATTTTTTATTTAACAGAATTACGTAATGCTTCAGCCTTGTCTGTTTTTTCCCACGGCACATCGATATCTTCACGGCCGAAATGTCCATACGCCGCGGTTTGTTTATAAATTGGCCGTTTTAAATTCAAGCTATTAATAATGCCTTTTGGCGTTAAATTAAAATGCTCTCGAATTAAACGCACAATTTTTTCATCAGAAATCTTACCGGTGCCAAATGTATTAATGCTAATCGAAGTTGGTTCAGCAACTCCAATAGCATAGGACACTTGGATCTCACAACGTTCTGCTAAACCCGCTGCAACGATATTTTTTGCGACGTATCGTCCAGCATACGCGGCTGATCGGTCTACTTTTGATGGATCTTTACCTGAAAATGCACCGCCACCATGACGAGCCATTCCACCATATGAATCTACAATAATTTTACGACCGGTTAATCCGCAATCGCCTACTGGACCACCAATAATAAATTGGCCCGTTGGGTTAATAAAATATTGGGTTTTTGCATGCAGCCATTCTTTTGGTAAAACCGGCTGAATAATTTCTTCCATCACAAAATCACGTAAGTGCGATTGCTGCACGCATGGGCTGTGTTGCGTAGAAAGTACTACAGCATCGATTGCACAAGGCTTGCCTTGCTCGTTATACCGAAAAGTAATTTGGCTTTTTGCATCAGGACGTAGAAAATCACCAGCTTTGGTTTTACGCACTTCCGCCTGACGACGCATCAATAAATGCGCGTATGTAATCGGAGCTGGCATCATCACTGCGGTTTCATTTGACGCATAACCAAACATTAAACCTTGATCACCTGCGCCTTGTTCTTTATCACCGGTTTCATCCACACCCATCGCAATGTCAGGTGATTGTTTACCGATTGCATTTAAAATTGCACACGAATGCGCATCAAATCCCATATCGGAACTTGTATATCCAATATCAGCGACTACGTCACGAACGATTTTTTCAATATCAACCCAAGCGGAAGTCGTCACTTCACCAGCAACTAATACCATGCCGGTTTTAACTAAAGTCTCGCAGGCCACGCGTGCTTCGGAATCTTGCTCAAGCATCGCATCCAAAATTGCGTCGGAAATTTGATCGGCGATTTTGTCAGGATGACCTTCAGATACCGATTCAGAAGTAAAAAGTGCGTATTCCGCCATAGCGTGGTGGCCTCATAAAGACATGAAAAAATAGGAGGGTTTAAATTCCCTACAGGTTAGGGTTGGCAAGTGTAATGCGATATTTTAAAAAAAGGTATCTCCAACTGATCAAACATCACCTTTGGCCAAGCTTTCAACCAAAAAATTCTTTACTCCTTTTTTTTTCTGTAACCAACGTTTGCCTTGATTGCGCAACCAAACGTGCGGCCAATTATTTTTGCGATGCATACTTCCTAAAATAGAAATAGTACTCATCATTACAAGATTGCGGGCTTTTCGTTCTCGCGAAAAACGTTTCATCCAAGAAGGGTTAACTAACAATTTGAGTGATTGTATCAATTTCAAGTGATTAAGCAGTGAGCGAACATCGGATAATCCTAAATTTACGCCTTGACCTGCCAAAGGATGCACAGCATGCGCTGCATCGCCAATAAAAATAACCTGATTTTTCGTATAGGTATTGATGCTATGTTGAGGAATGGGAATTTTAAAACCTTGCGTCGCAGAGCTTAATTTACCCGTAACTGTTCGAAAATGGGTATTCAATAAAATAAGTAATTGGGCTTCGCTTTGCGGTTGATCACTCGACCACACTACGGAATAACGCTTTCCTTCATTTTCGGGTAACGGCAACAAACCTATGACGCCGGTTTCTAAAAAAACTTGCAGAGCACAATGAGAGTGAGGATTTTCAGCAATCACTTCCGTAATCCACGCATAATCCTGAGCAATATCTTTATTTAAATTCCAAGGCATAGATTTTCGATCTACACCTGCCCAATATCGTACTTGTGATGACGCGCCATCCGCTGCAATTACCAAACGACTATGGATGGTTTCACCAGAATCCAATTTCAACAACCAACCTTCAGCTGTTCGCTGCATATTGATCAGTTTTTTGTCAGACCAACAACTAAGTTTTACATTCGATTTTAACTGCGAGTGAATGTGCATCTGCAATCTATTCTGTAAAATTTCTTGCTGACAGACATAAGCCATTGGCTCAAGCGATTCAAAATCTATTTCCGCAGATCCTAAAGATTCACCCACCTGCATTTTTGAAATTGGCGAGCTTATATTTTCTAAATTGGAAGCGGATAATTCTGCTAAAAATTGCCAATGATGACGATTGATAGCAGCAACTCGTCGCGGTTTATTATTTGATACTTCTAATGCGTCAACGTTTGTAGTCGCTGAAAATAAAGTACCCGCATCTAACCATCCTAATTTCCAATCTGGATGAAGATTACTTTTTAACCAAGCACTTATCAAAGCGGTACCGACTAATCCTGCACCGACAACAATAATGTCAACATCAATGGCTTGTTCAGGCATAGCCGCCTCCCATTGCAAAACGTGCAACACCACGTTTTAACGGAGACACAATATCAAATAGAGTTAATGAGGGAGCAGCGAAGGCAGAGAGAGATTTAGGAAGTCCCGATTCAGCGTTTGAAAATCCAGTTAATAACGTATCAATAAATTGCACAACACGTTGCTGATCGGTTTTACGTTGTTGTTGAATGCGACTTAGCATTTCATAGTTACCCGGATCATTTTCAGTGTGCGCCAATTCATGGTGGGATAATAATTCTGAAATTAGCGTATCAACGTCACGCAGCGCTAAATTATATCCCTGTGCTGCAACCGGATGCAGACTACGTGCGGCATTTCCTAACAGTAATACGCGCGGGCGAATGGTTTCTTCAGCAATTACCCGCTGCAGTGGATATTGGGTAAGCGGCAATATTTCATGTACCGCAAATCGATAACCCCATTGCTCTTCCAACATACGGCATTGTTTTTTTGCAGATAATTTTTGAAATGCGTTTAAGGTTTCTGGTAATCCAACCCAGACTAATGCATACCGTGTGGGTTGATCTGATCGAGTGGGTGTTTCTAACGGTAATAATGCAAGCGGACCTTGATCGGTAAATCGTTCCAGTGCTGCAGCAGTTGGATGCGTAATAATGCATTGTCCGGTTAATGCAGCCGCTTGATACGAATGTTTTTGCGCAGCAATTTTTAATAAATTACGTGTTGGTGATTCAGCGCCTTCGGCAATAATTAATAATTTTGCATCAACGGTTAATGTGGATTGATCTAAAGCTTGCAAAGAAACCTGAGCAGTCTGCGGGGAGAATTCTATTTTGTTAATTGAGTATCCAGAAAAGCTGGTAACGTTTTCTTCAATAACAACACCGTTAGTTTTTAATTTCTCTTGATGAGTACTACTAAAACATTGTTCATAAAGCTGCTGCGCAAATTGATTGGTTTCCAATACAACACCGAGTGATTCAACACCTTCTTCTTTTGCATCAATGGTTGCTCGCCCCCATTGGTGTTGACGCGTAATTTCAACGCGTTTTATAGGATTAACCTGCAACTCATCAGCAATTCTTAAACGTTGCAGAATATGCCAACCGCCACTGGATAAACCAATAGAGCGGCCGGAATACGGAGATGAATGAGCAATAAAAGTTTTTGGCTCAATAATTCCAATCGAATAATTCGTTAAACGCTGCAAACCAATCGCTAGAGTTAACCCGATTAAACCACCACCAGAAATTAAAATATCAACCTGTTGAGGTTTCACAACTGCTCCATTTAATAATCTATTACGCGCTAGCTGCCATTAGCGCTTCAATTTCGATAATAGATTTTGGTACCGCAGCAGTGAGTACATGATGACCATTTTCGGTTATGGCTACATCGTCTTCGATTCGAATACCAATACCTCGAAATGCTTCTGGTACATTGTGATTGTCCGCAGAAATATACAGTCCTGGTTCAATTGTCATTACCATTCCAGATCGTAGTGCAATCCATTTTCCATTCTCTTTATAAGCTCCGACATCGTGGACATCAATCCCTAACCAATGACTGGTGCGGTGCATGTAAAAAGGTCGATACGCCTGCTGCTCAATTAAGCTAGAAACTTCACCTTTTAACCAACCTAAATCAATTAAGCCTTGCACTAAAACTTTTAGGGTCACTTCATGAGGATCCATAAAAGTGGCGCCAGGTCTAACGCAATCAATTGCTTGCTGTTGTGCTTCTAATACAATCGAATAGAGTGCGCTTTGCTCTGCGCTGAATTTTCCAGATACAGGAAAGGTTCGTGTAATATCGCCAGCGTAATAATCCAATTCCGCACCCGCATCGATTAACACTAAATCTCCAGCGCGTAATCGTTCTTGATTATCGATGTAATGCAAAATGCAGGCGTTAGCACCGCCTGCAACGATGGTGTTATACGCTGGTGAAAAACTTCCATGATCAACAAACACATTTAATAATTGCGCTTCAAGTTGGTATTCGAACAAATCCGGTCGGCAACGACGCATCGCCGCACAATGACCTTGCGCACTGATCGATGCGGCCTTCGCCATTTTTTCAATTTCAAACGTAGTTTTAATTTGACGCAACGGGTGAATTAAGACATCAGAACTAGCAAACAAACTTAACGGTACAACACCTGAACGAATTTTACCTTGTAACGCACGCGTCCATTCACTCACGGTTGTATCCACTTTGGGATAGCGAAATTTTTGGTAATACAGCTGTTCAATTTCAATTAAAGACGCAGCCATTTGCGCAGCGAGATGTTCCAAAATAAATGCTGCATCAATCCCAAGTGCGTGCGGCGCAGCTTCTGCTCCTAAACGTCGACCGTCCCATTGTTCTTTTTCTGGATCACGGGGGCGACAAAATAAAATCGTTCGCGTTTTACCTGCCGAATCTTTTTCTAAATAAAGCCAGGCTTCAGGCTCAGTAAACCCCGTTAAATATACAAAATCAGAATCCACACGAAACCGATAATGTGTATCGTTGCTGCGTTTACGTTCTTCGCCTGACCACAGAACTAACGCGCTCGATTTTTCCATTTGATTAAATACGGCTTGGCGACGCTGCTTATATTCTGCAATCTGTTCCATAAACGATGTTTCCCTAAAAGTCTTAAAGCTGCTGCAGAATGGTTTTCTCGTAAGCGCATGGAGTAAGGCCCGCGGAGCGTACAGTTGAGTACGTGAGCAGGACGCACGATCATGCAACAACCGAGAAACTATTATGCAACCGCTTCCACTAATGTAATTTTGGGCCGGAAGTTGCTGGGTTCACTCCCGGATCTGCAATTTCCACAAAAATATTTAATACAGCAATGCGTAAGTATTCAATTAACTCAACAATATACTTTTCATTCTCTTCAGTCTGAATTGGAACTACATCAACTCGTGTCATTTGTTCAATGTCTGATAATGCTTCACGCAAATCAGGCTGTGATTTTAGTTTAGGTTGCGCACCACCTTCACCAAATCCGCTCAGAAAACCACGACACCAATCACGTAATGCAAGCGCACGTTCGGCAATACCTTCATCGTCTGAAGGAATAACTAATTGAAACGCAAATTCAGAGCCAATCATATCTTGCCAAATCGATTCCCGAGTTTTGCGCAAAAAATTCAGATCTTCGACTTCAATCACTTGTCCTGGAGCGGTAGATTGCACAAAAAGTTGTAGCCATTGATCACTACCTGTACTGGAACCGCTGCAATATTGACCTACAACATAACCATGAAATTCAGCAGCGTTCATAGGAATGCGTGCACATTGCAGCGTCGCTGCAATTTCGTCGTAATCTAATGTAAGACTTGGATGAGACATATAAAAACTCTTTGCAATTCACTTTTGAAGTTTATACCTGCAACGTTTGAACTTTGCTTTTAAAAAAGGTAGGTGTTCATCATGATCTTTTTTTCCACTCACTGCGTTAAAACCGCAAGAGCGCATCACAGCACTCTTGCGTGCGTAAAGCTTTGGCTACGCAGCGATAAAGCGCGCTGTTAATAATAAAGAGACGATTGAAAAAAAATCTTCACGCTTCACTGTTGCACTTGTCCGGCCGCTGCCTTTAATTGCGGCGCGCGAAGCGCCCTAAAACTCAAACGTTATAGGTATATTTTCTATGGAGCGCGTTGACCCTCATGCGTGTGATCACTAGTATACCGATGCGTTTGGTATAAATCCTCAGCGTATTACTAGGATGTAATTATTTTTGGCACGCACTGGAATTATCTATGCCCGAATCATCAATACCAAAAAAACCTTCTACAAGTTTTTCTGATCAAGTGGATCGGTATATTGCATGGAAAAGAAAATTACAACTTTTACTAGGCGAATATCGTGATTGGTTGAGTGAAAACGCATTGCACACGCATCGCGTAGAACAGATGCTGAGTATTGCTCAAGGCGCTCTACAGACCGATCGAATTACGTTAGCTTTTGTTGGTGAATTTTCACGCGGCAAAACCGAACTCATTAATTCATTATTCTTTGCACAGTTAGGTCAGCGTTTATTACCCTCACGCCCTGGTCGAACTACGATGTGTCCGACTGAATTATTTTTTGATTTAAAAACACGCGATTCTTACATTCGATTGTTGTCAATTAAAACGCGTGGTGAGCCAGAAAGTTTACAAGCGTTACGCGATCGTCCTGAATGGTGGCATAGCTTTCCATTGGATTTAAATAATCCAAAACAAATGGCCGAAACTATGGCATCGGTGTGTGACACCAAACAAGTCACAGCAACTAAAGCTAAATCCTTAGGTTTTAATGTCAGCCATTTAGAAACCGATTTGGATTCTCCATCCGATTTTGTTATTCCAGCGTGGCGTCATGCGTTAATTAGTTTTGATCATCCGTTATTACGTCAAGGTTTACGCATTATTGATACACCGGGATTAAATGCATTAGGTTCTGAACCTGAATTGACCTTTAATTTATTGCAAGAATCTCATGCGGTTTTATTTTTAATGAGCGCTGACACCGGCGTTACGGCAAGTGATTTACAAATTTGGGAAGAACACATTAAAGATTTAAGTGGTCGCGTGCATGGTCGTATGCTGGCGGTATTAAATAAAGTCGATACGCTGTGGGATGACCCAGAGGGTGAAGAACAATCGCAAAAACATTTGCAGGATTTAGTAAAACACACTGCAAAAACCTTACAAATTCCTGCCGACGGTATTTTAACCTTGTCTGCAAAAATGGGATTAAAAGCTAAATTAACGGGCGACAGTGAATTATTAAATGCTTCCGGTTTGCCAAAATTAGAACGTATGTTATCTGAAAGTATTTTGCGCGGTAAAGAAGCTGCCATTCAAGAACACGTCATTGATCAATGTTTGCAGTTAATGCAAGAAACTCGCGCATCCATGCTTGAACGTAAAAAAATGTTTAAAGATCAGCGACGTGAAATTGAAAAAGGTCAAAGCCAAAGTGACGTTCGATTATTCCGATTAAACGAACAAGTTAAACGTGAATTATTATATTTTGATCAATTACTCGAAAAACTGGGCCCTTTCCAACAACAGCTCAGTGAACAACGTACCGTTTGGACACAGAATATTGAAGAAGCCGTGCTTGTGCCTTTAATTGCGCAAATGACAGTGGCTGGCAAAGCCAAAAAACGCGAATTAAAAACACGATTAAATGATTTCTTTTTTCAGCTGCATAAAAATTTCCAAAACTTTGCACGTCAAGCCTTAAAAGTGCAGCGTCATATTCAAAAAATATATCAAGACTGCGCGCGTGGCTCGGAAAAAAACCCACCGACATTTCAAACTTTTAATGTAAACGCTTATATTATTGGTTTGCAGCATCTTGAGCATCGCGCGGAAAAATATTTATCCAGCACTTTTAAACTTTGGCAAGCTCAAGTGTTTGGCTCTCAGCATTTTGTGGATTCGCTTGCTTCACAAGCCGCGCAAATTTGTCATTCTGCACGTCAAGATTTTTGGCAATGGTGTGATCAAGCAATGACGCCATTAATTCATCACAGCGAACAACGTAAAGAAATTTGGCAGCAACAAGCCAAACGTATTACGCAATTGTTGGAACATCCAAAAAATGTTCCTATGGAATTAGATGAATTACGTGCGACAGAAGCATACACCAATGAACAAATTCAATTACTCGAACAATTAATTTATAAAGTAAATCAATTTAGTCATCATCCTGAGTTAGAAAAGGAATATGCCTAGTGGCAACATCCGATTCGACGCTTTCTAGCAGAAACGATGGGGGCTCAGTAGGGATTATTAAACCCCAGACAGCAATTTTTAATGATTTATTGAAATTAAAATGTGGTCGTACGCTGGATAATTACGAACTTATTTATGAAACCTACGGTGAATTAAACGCCACGGCAAGCAATGCTGTTTTAGTGTGTCATGCGTTATCAGGTCATCATCATGCTGCGGGTTTGCATTACGCATCCGATCAAAAACCGGGCTGGTGGGATACGATGATCGGTCCTGGAAAACCAATTGATACACGAAAATTTTTTGTCGTCTGTCCCAATAATTTAGGCGGCTGTCACGGCAGCACTGGACCTAGCACGGTTAATCTTGAAACCAGCACACCCTTTGGTCCTAATTTCCCGATCATTACCGTTGCAGATTGGGTAGAAACCCAACATCGCTTAGGTTTGTATTTAGGCATTCACCAGTGGGCTGCGGTTATTGGCGGAAGTTTAGGGGGAATGCAAGCGTTGCAATGGGCAATCGATTATCCAGGAGAAATTCGTCACAGCATTGTTATTGCTTCCGCTCCTAAATTAAGCGCACAAAATATTGCGTTTAATGAAATTGCACGTCAAGCCATTCTTTCTGATCCTGATTATCACGGCGGACATTATTATTTAACGCACTCATATCCACGGCGCGGATTAACATTGGCGCGCATGTTAGGCCATGTAACCTATTTGTCCGATTACACTATGCGGGAAAAATTTGGTCGCGAATTAAAATCCGGTACATTAAATTTTGATTATGGCGCAGAATTTCAAATTGAAAGTTATTTACGCTATCAAGGCGAAACCTTTTCAAGTTTTTTTGATGCAAACACCTATTTATTAATGACGAAAGCCTTGGATTATTTTGATCCAGCATCGGAACATAATAATAATTTATGTACGGCGCTGCAAAAAACTCTATCACAATTTTTAATTATTTCATTTTCTACCGATTGGCGTTTTTCACCGGAACGTTCTGAAGAAATAGTAAACGCATTATTAAAAAATAAAAAACCGGTAACCTACGCTGCTATTGATGCACCACAAGGGCATGATTCGTTTCTTCTCAATATCAAGCGCTATCATGATTTAATGCGTACCTATTTTAATCGAATTAATATTTAAAAGAGGCTATTGAAATGAACACTATAGCTTCACCTATGTCTGACAATAACTTTCCTTCCGATTTAAATTTACGCCCAGATCTGCAAGTAATTAATTCCTGGGTTTCTGAAAAAAGTTCAGTACTGGATTTAGGCTGTGGTAATGGCGATCTTTTATATTATTTAACATACTCGAAAAAAATTACCGGTTATGGCTTAGAAAGCGACGCACGTTATATTCAGGCGTGCGTTGAGAAAGGCGTACAAGTTATTGAGCAAGACATTGACGAAGGTTTAAATAATTTTTTAAATCAAAGTTTTGATGTTGTCATTATGACACAAGCACTGCAAGAAATTCATGAACCACATCGAATATTGCGTGAAATGTTACGCGTGGGTCGTGAAGTGATAGTCACCTTCCCTAATTTTGGTTATTGGCGAAATCGTTTACATTTGTTTTTAAAAGGACGTATGCCGATTTCAAAAACATTACCGCATCATTGGTACGATACGCCAAACATCCATTTATGCACGTTTAAAGATTTTGAAGATTTATGCTTAAGCTCTGGCTATCGAATTTTAGCCCGCACCGTGGTCGACTCAGAATATTCAGACAATGCAATGCTGCGAGTTTTTCCTAATGTATTGGGTGAAATTGCAATTTATCGAATTACTGGTGATCATGCACCAGTTGAGTCGCTATAAAATTTATAGGTAACCAATAATGTCTGCGGAAGAATTTAAAAAATCATTTGCATCTATTACAACGATTAATTTTCCTTGGGGTGATTTAGATGCCTTTGGACATGTAAATAATGTGCAATATTTTCGATATTTTGAAACTGCACGAATCAATTATTTAAACGATGTATTGGATTATCAAAGCGTATTAAAAAATCCACAACTTGCTAAATGGATGCCGATCTTGGCGTATGCAGACGCTAAATATCGAAGACCTTTGCATTACCCTGACACGATTTTAGTCGGCGCAAGTATTGAAGTGATGAAAGAAAATGAATTTTTAATGGAATACCAAATTTACAGCACTGAGCAAGATACGATTACCACTATTGGCCATGGCCGTGTCGTAACCGTTGATCCAAAAACAAGCTCGCGCGTGACAATTCCAAATGAATTTATTCAGAAAATTTTATCCGCGGAAGAAAAAGCCAATCGTTATCCGCGGATGGAAACTGATAATAATTAATTTCCAACAACAATCGGCACTAACAAAGCTTTAGGAATCATTGGATGATCGATAGAAATATCACTGCCCTTAAATCGAAACATATTGATTAGGCCTAACGCTGGAGTACAAATTACACGATCGACCGCGTTAATAAATCCTTCTTCGTAATCTTGAACCTGCTCAATATGATCAGCTATCAATCTATTTAATAAATTATTCACTTCATCTAGCTCACCTGAATATAAGGCATAACATAGTTTTGGCCAATAATCATAATGCGTTTGATTTTCCTCTTTTAAAAAGGCCAAAAACTTTTGAACAAGTTCTTCAGTAAATGATAATCCCAACAGACAAGAACTGAAACACATGAGCATGTGGACATGCAGAACACTTACTTGATGTAAATGTCGACGATCATTCCATATTTTCTTTGTTACTTGCAGAACATCTTGCCATAATCCAGCCGCTAATAAATCAAACACTAAATCAATGGTTGGATAAAATCCAAAAATAAAGCCTGACTGTACTCTTTGAGAATTAAAATCTTGTTCTAAAAATTTTAGCCGCATTGATGCAGCTTCATGCAAATAGCTTTTAAAACTTTCAATATCTTGATGCAGAATAAATTTTCCTAACGCGGAGGTTCGATATACCCTTGTATAATTCTCGATGCGCTGTTCTATATTATCCGCGTCAGAAAAATCATCATTTTCTGCATCTTTAATGTCATCTGGAAACAGCGTATCGGTATAAAGCTCGATATTACTAATATTAAACACATCATTTAGGGGTGGATTGTTAATATATTTTGAACGCGGAACATTATCCTCAGGGGCAATGTATTTTGTAGCACTAATATTTTTTGTACTTTCTCTGATTTCTTGAATATCTAGATTTTTAACAGGCAGTTTTAATAAATCCGGTATAAAGTCACTAACTACATTTACATTCATTCCTCGAGACCGAGCCCAGTTTAATAAACCCAAACCTTCAACACATAAATGATCACATTCACTTTTATAAAGGGTCATATCTCTTTCTATGAATTCGTTCAGTAATTTTTCAAATTGATTAATATCTTGATTCAGTAGGCTTTGATACATTTTCACGTAAATAGAATGATATTCACTAGGTTTATTAGTGAAGGCCTGCACATAATTTTCTAAATCTGACTTGGCAGAATCACTGAATAATACCAATGATTTAAGGGCTTTAGCTTTTAGCAACACTAAAGAATCTGACTTTTTGGTTGCTATATCCGTATCTTCAACGAGCGATGCCGTAAACTGATAGGCTTCAGACAATAGGCCGGCTGCAAAGCCATCCATAACAGTTTGTTCAGTGTAAACATCAATAAACTCAATATTAATTAGTTCACCTGCGTTGGATCGTTCAAAAAGCTTAAATTTTTCTGCAAAATATTTTTTAAAATTTGCTCTAAAATTTTCTACATTGTGAGATATTAAAAAATCGCATTTAGCAGCATAACGCAAATCTAAACTGATTTCGTTGGTAATATTACCAAATCGATCTTCAAATTCACTGTCATTGTTTCGAACATGTAATAATTTATCAACTCTATCTAAACAATAGTCTTTAATTTCTTGGCATTTCTCACGATCAAACTTTGGTACTTTCATTTTTGACTGCCCCACATTTATAAAATTTTATTTATTAATCGACGCCCACAATTCTTTTGGCATAAACGTATTTTCAAACTCTACATCCAATCCACGATAGCGAGCTAGATTGAGTATACCTAAGGTATTAAATATAATTTCTCCATTAGTGAATTTCTCAATGCGCTTTTTATCGTAAGACAGAGTTAGGTTTGGAAAATGATGTTCAAATCCGGTTGCATCGTTATTAACAATACCGGTAAAAATAAAAAGAAAAGATTCATAGAATTTTTTTAATGCACTAGGTTTTTCTTTGGCGGTTTCTGTTGCTAGTTTATCTAAGCGCTGTTGTAAATCGGGTAGCTCAGCAACTAACCCACGATAAGCATAAAACCAGGCAGTGCTAGGTTCTGCGGTTTGTTGAGAGTCGTAATCATAGGATTCAACAAGTGATGCAGCCAGCTGTTTGGCTTCTTCAAA
The DNA here is from genome assembly GCA_040386355.1 of Pseudomonadota bacterium. GTDB lineage: Bacteria > Pseudomonadota > Gammaproteobacteria > Pseudomonadales > UBA6940 > JAZKFP01. The sequence goes on from JAZKFP010000142.1 coordinate 14,211, forward strand.
TAAACTTAGACTTAATAAAATAAATACATTATCCATTCGGTGTATGCTTACCAAATCCCTACTAATTGGCTCTTGGTTTTTATAACGTTGAATTAGCTCTATTCGTAACTTAAATCCCTCCAATGAATATGCACGGAAAAAATTAACATCTGAGTTCAATACAAACTGCAATTTACCTGTTCTAAAAAACTGGTCGACAATCCCTCTGGAGATAGAGCCTTTTGTATCTGCAAACGGCTCATTGATTTTTTTTCTATTAACCGTTTATTTATTTCAATCGTATCTTGCAACATTTCACTAACATGTTTAATTCGTTGTTCAATTTGTTTTTTGGTAAATGGCTTCATGTATTACACCAAAATCTATAACTAAATCTGAATCCTAAAATCTTGTGAATTAAAATATTTCTCAAGAAATTTAATTATTTGTATTGACCGGTGCCCACAATTCTTTTGGTATAAACGTATTTTCAAACTCTACATCCAATCCACGATAGCGAGCCAAATTTAATAAACCCAATACATTAAATAGAATTTCTCCGTTGTTAAATTTCTCAACGCGTTTTCTATTGTAGTAGTAGGTGAGGTTTGGAAAATGATGCTCAAATCCAGTTGCATCGTTTTTAACAATACCGGTAAAAATAAAATAAAAAGATTCGTAGAATTTTTTTAACGCGCCGGGTTTTTCTTTGGCGGTTTCGATTGCAAGTTTATCTAAGCGTTCATAGAGATCAGGAAGTCCTGCGACCAAACCCCGGTATGCATAATACATTGCAGTCGTAGGTTCTGCGGTTTGTTGAGAGTCGTAATCATAGGATTCAATAAGTGATTCAGCCAGCTGTTTGGCTTCTTCAAACAAACTTAAACTTAATAGAGTTTGCACATCCTTTATTCGGTAAGTGCTAACATGAAGAATATTAATTGACTCTTGTTTATTATAACGTTTTATTAACTCCATTCGTAACTTAAATCCTTCCAAAGCTTGAGCACGAAAAAAATTCACATCAGAATTTAAAGCAAATGATAACTTTCCGCTTCGATAACAATCTTCGATAATAAAATCTGTTGTACTACCTTTATCGTCAGTCCAAGGCTCTTGTTTTTTTTTCTTAATGAATTTTTCTTTTCCCTCAAGTGCATCATTTAACATATCACTAACATGTTGAATTCGTTGGTCCATTTGTTTCTTTGTAAATGGCTTCATGTATTTCACCAAAATCTATAACTACCAAAATCTACACTTAAAGCTAAAACCAAAAATCTGGATCATAAAAATATTGTTTAACCAATTTAATTATTTTTATTAACTAACGCCCACAATTCTTTTGGCATAAAGGTATTTTCAAACCCGACATCTAAGCCTCGATGGCGAGCGAGATTGAGCAAACCCAACGCGTTAAATAGGATTTCTCCGTTATTGAAATTCTCAACGCGTTTTCTATCGTAGTAATAGGTAAGGTTTGGAAAGTGATGCTCAAATCCGGTGGCGTCTTTATTAACAATACCCGTAAAAATAAAATGAAAAGATTCATAGAATTTTTTAAATGCGCCAGGTTTTTCTTTTGCAGTTTCTATTGCTAGTTTATCTAAACGTTCATGCAGGTCAGGCAGTTCTGCCACCAAACCACGGTAAGCATAAAGTCGTGCAGTTGTAGGTTCTGCCGTCTGTTGAGAGTCATAATCATAGGATTCAATAAGTGATGCAGCCAGCTGTTTGGCTTCGTCAAATAAACTTAAACTTAATAAAATATATACCTCATCCATTCGGTATGTACTAACGTAATGTCGACTGATTGATTCTTGATTTTTATAACGTTGAATTAGCTCCATCCTCAACTTTAACCCTTCTAATACTTGAGCACGAAAAAAATCCACATCCGAATTTAAAGCAAATGTTAAACGACCGATCCAAAAATATTTTTTTACAATTAGATCTGTAGTACTCCCATCTTTATCTGACCAAGGCTCATCTTTTTTTTTCTTAATAAATTTTTTGTTTGCTTCGATTGCATTATTCAATAGTTGGTTAATATGTTGAATTCGTTGTTCTATTTGTTTTTTGGTAAATGGCTTCATGTGTTGCACCAAAATCTATAACTTTCGATAGGTTGAAAAACGTGCAGTTTGCTTATTGCCCTTAAAAAAATCAACTGTTATATTTCGCGCCACAATTCACTTCCAAAAACAAATTCATTTAATTTTTTCGCTTTATTTTATCAAATTAATATCTTTAAGTATTTGTATTCTAAGGATTAACCATGCTTTCCATGCGCACGACTCAGCCTGAAATTTTTGAAGCAGCAATGAGTGGGGTGTCCTACAACTCGGACCATTCGGTTGGCTATCAATTGTGGCTGGATATGGACGGTGAGGTCTATCTAAAAAAGATTGATCCAAGCAACCAAAAAATTAGCCGCCATCCGTTAATTAATGGCTTGACCGGCGAAACTCTGGGCTTAAAGTTTTTAACCCTGGATTTAAATCGTTTTAGTATTGTTGAAGTGAATCATAAGGTTGTGGTGTGGCCGCGCTTAGTCGCCGGCGCGGTTGACTTCCCGATGCCAGATGCATCTTGGTCAAAAAGCGAATTAAAACAACTGTTAAAAAATATTCAGGCGTTTAATGGCAACAGTTACACCAATAATCACGATAAAGGCGTGCACGGTGAAATTTTTGTTGCCGCGGTAATGCATTTAAATGGTTACGACCGCATGGAAACCAAATTAAATGGCAATCAAGGTTTTGATGGCGTCTGGGTTAAACGAGACAAAACTGGGCAAGTGATTGACGTCGTCATTAATGAAACTAAATATCGAACTAAGGGCAAAGCATCTCTTGGTTATATAATCAAAGATGGTGATCGACATTACCAAGGCTCACCAGAATGGATACAAGATGTTCGTGAACGAATGGATGGGTCGAATGATCTTGCGGTTCAAGCCACTGCACAATTTCTCAATGATCATAAAGAATTAATCCGTTGGCACGCTGCCTGTGTGCGCCCAAACGGTAAAGTGTCTTTTAAAGAAGCCAATAATTTTCAGCGAATTATCTATAACGATCATAGAGATCGGACGCTGCGAGAAAATAAAGAAATTGTTCGTATGCACAATTTTGAGCGCGAACAACAACAGCAGGATGATCAACACCAACAACCCAGTCCGCCGCCAAGCCCAAGCAATAGTCTAAAAGGTGGTGGTGGTTCCGGTCCCGCCAACGCACCAAAAGTACCAAATGACGCACAACGCACCTATGCCGCAACCAGTTGTTTAGCGGATGCCAAAAGTTGTCAGCAAGATGTAAACACAGATAATTTAGAAAATAGTTACGGCCGTTCGCACCCGAATTACAAACCGATGAATGGCGAAAGTCGAGGCAGCGATTCTCAAACCAAAGGCGTCGAAGTTGATGGCGGTGAAATTTTAAATTTCGCCAGCTTATGCAAAGAGCGCGCATACGAATATATTTTTGTTTTACCGAGTTACTCTGAGTTATTAAGTAGACACGGCCATTTATTTTCGATTGGTGAGTTACGCCAAATTATTTTTGAATTAACGCGTGGTATTTATTTATTCGACGCTGTGCCATTTTTTAGTTTGCATTTTAATGAAGAAGGGAATCAATATCCCGTAGTCCATCCGGTTTATAAAAATACATTGGTTGGGAAAATTATTCTGACACTTGATTATTTTATGAAAAGTTTTATTCATGGCGGTAAATTTAAAAATGATACCGCATGGAAGCAATTACAAAAAGAAGGTCAAAAAGCAAACTTAGATCTTCAAGAAGACGTTCAACGTGTTAAAAATTTAGAAGAAGAATTATCAAAAATTGAACATGAATGGACAGGATTAATGAATGCTTCGACTGAAGAAGCAAAGACGGCTAAAGCACGCCTTGATGCTATTGAAGAAACCGTACAACCTATAGTGCGTGAATTACAACAAGTAGTTGAGCAGCGCAATCAGGCGGTAGATCGTGCTAATCGTGAAATAGCAAATTTACGCCAACGTTGTGAAGCAAAGCAAGAAGCGATTCGTGGTTTGGAAAGAAGAATGGAACCCTACAAACAAGGTGGCCGATATGTTGCCAATAACAACAATGTGGTTGTTTTTCTTCAACGAATAATGCGTGAGAGAAATGAATTGATTGATGAACTTAATGGTTTGGTTAGACAACAAGAAAATTTTACTCAACCTGTTAAACGTTTAGAAGACCGAATGAAATCACTTCAACAACGCGGTTTAAATTTAACCAATGAAGATGGAGTTTTAAAGCGTAAGTTCAATCATTTATTACAATCCAATCAAGCCGAGCAACAACGCTTTCAACGCATGGATACAGAAAAAAAACAAGAATATTTTACTTGGAAAAAGCAGTTAATTACGCTTTTACAAAAAGCTGAACGAATTCCTTTAACCACATTAAAAAACCAATATTCTTATATTCATTTTAAAGATGTAGATGTAACTTTTAAAAGTATTGATCAAATAAAATTAGAAAAAAGTCGAGAGCTTGGTGTAGATATTCATGCATTTAAAATCAGTAAAGAAAAAGCTCAAGTTGGAATAAATGCTCGAGATGAAATCGAGTTTGATACCCGTGAAATGCGTTACGAAGCGAGCGTGCGTATGCATGGAAAACAAAATAGCATTCAACATTATGAAAATATGTTTATTCTTGATCCAGACCATTATATTGAGCACAGTTGGGATGCGCTACCTTCGTTTGTGAATGAAATGCGGGAATATTATTTACAGCATAATAAAGTGCATCCGGCACCCGAAGCATTAGAAGAAATCATGACGAAGATGGATCAAAAAATTAAAGAGGAAATGGCACATTTTGATCCTGAAATTGCAAAATATATTGAATTATTAAAAGTAATGAATTTTATGGTGTATTTTTTACGTTCGTTAAAACGTAATGGTCAGATGCCAATACCTGAGATTCCGGAAAAAGTTGAAAATTATTCTATGCCCGACACCCTGCCACCTTTACCTGTGGATTTGGAAGGTAGAGGTATTTATCGGCCAGTAGGTGGATGCGGCATGAACACCCAAAACAAACACGCGATTCGGGTGCCAGAATACGCCGATTTATATGAACAAATTAAATTTGATTATGTGGAAGATTTAGTTGATGAGCCTTACCTTTCTCCTGCAAATGGTAATAAAGTGGATGAACTCGGTTTTTATGCACTCGAAAATAATCAATTTGCTTTTGGAATGAAAGTAGTTGATTTTAAAAACCAAGATGAAGTCGCTAGCTGGTTAATTGAAGATCCTTTACGCGGTCTTAATAATCGAACGCTAACTCAGCCCCAACACGAATTTTTTAAAGCGATAGCTGAAGATAAAAATCCTGATTTAAAAATTTTAAAATCTCGCGAAGCAAATGCACTATTTAGTTTTAAAGATGCTCAAGGATGGAGCATTGCGCATTGGGCGGTTGCAAATCAGCAATTATTAACCTTGCAAAAAATACTTGCTGCGAGAATGAGCCTGTATATTCAAGATATTAAAGGTATGACACCTTTGCATTTAGCGATTACTAATAACTTTACAGAAGTCACTTATTTAATTTTACATCATGCTATGGATGTACGTTTATTAATTAGTACTCGTAATAAGCAAGGATTTTTACCACTGCATTTAGCAGCTCAAACCGGTAATAAAAAAATCGTTCAGTGGTTATTAAATCACGGTGCCGACCGTCAGCAGCGTAGCAAAAATGGCTTAACTCCATTAATGATCGCTATACAGAATCGACGCGATTCAACTATTAAATTGCTTATGCACAATTTAACCGATATTTTAGCAGAACGTTACAACGGTGAAACGGTATTGCATCATCTTGCAGCCTATGGAAAAACCGACCTTATTAAAAATGCGTTACGGATTATGCAACAAAGCTTTGGCGCCGACAGCATGAAAGCGCGTGCTTTATTAACAGGTCATCGTATTAATAAAAAACCATTTGTGGGTAATCGACAAGATGAGACTCCCATGCATGTTGCAGCGCAACATGGTCACATTGATGCATTGGAAGCTTTGTTGAAAAATTTAACGGAACATGTTCCTGGTCATCCACTTGCAAATGCTCAGGGTGAAATTCAACTTGATATGAATCACCCAACTGGATTCGGCACAACTCCTTTTATTACTGCGCTTAATCATAGTGAATTATCTACTGCTGAATTTTTAATGAATCAAGGTGCCGAATTTTCAATGAATGACGGCGGCCGAGCTATACACCACGCCATTTTACGAAATGATATAGATACTCTTAAATTCCTTGCTAACAAAGGTTATAACTTTGCAGACAGTATTGATGAAAAAACACCTTTTGAAACGGCCTGTATTCATGCTAGACCAGCAGTGATCGAATTGTTCATGCAACTGGGTTTCATGCCAAATATTACACATTTGGATTTAGTTTTAAAATCCGATGAAGATTTAAAAACTAAAGCACTTTCTGTCTATTCATTATTAAAAAATATTCACTGGAACGTTTCTAGCAATCATGAATTAGTAGAATTTTTCAAACGTTTAATGAGCTTTAAAGAGGAATTAATACCTCTAAATGAAAATCGAACTTTCACAACACAAACTATTGCAGGTTTGTTGGAAGATGAGGGAGTTGAAGAATCCAAATCAGAAGTTTCAGGTTTTTCACAATTCACCTCTTTATTCAAAAATACTTTTGGAATTAAAACCAAAACTTCAAACGCTACTTCTCAAGAAATAACAACTCAACCCAATAAAGAAAAATCTCCAATTAGTGAATATAAAACGGCACGATATGCTGAACATGAAAATGAGTTAAATGCATTTATTGCGGGTGCAATGCTTCATAAGTCACCTTCTCTTGTTAATCAATTTGAGTCCATTGAGAATATTTTAACTCGTGCGCAATTTGAAGTATTTAATTTTTCTATTCAAGATATTTTTTCTATTTTTAACGTTGAGAATTTAAGCAAGAGTAATCTTGCCAAAGAAGCAATCGATCCTACCTTTAAAGCTTTACGACTACTTAATGATATTGAACGCATGGATGTAAACGATTATAAATTTGTTCGTCAACAATTTAAGCAATGGTTTAAAAATGGTGACTGGTCATCTATTAGCCAATTTGCTTTGCAACGTGAGTTCTTTTTTGATGCAACTCGCACTTTTAAGGGCAACAGTAAAATGGACGCTGTTGATCATGCAAAAGCTAATATTAAAAACTTACATGAAATGCTAATTAAAGATGCTAGCGATGACAGTATCCTTGAAACGTTTTTAGATGATACACATGCTGTGATTTCAACCAATGAAACAATTGATTCAAATATTTTAATGCAACTGAGTTTGAAGGGAAAATCCAATTGGATTCAGTTACTGTCAATGTTTGGATTGCAGTTGCCCAAAGGCACTATTACTACCGATCAATGGGATGCTTTACATCAACATTTAGTAACTTCGCATTATAATCCGATGGATGTTTATAATGCTTTATTAGTAAACAACATATCTCCACTTTCTCACTCAATGGGATTTAATCCATTAGAACGAGTTGTTGGTGCAGGCTTGTCTCAACTTTTACAATCTAAAATCGGTATATTTTTAAAACAAAATCACATGATTAACAATGTTGAGAACTTATATAAAATTGCAATAAACTCTCAGTCTTATGACACGGTCCGATGGGTTATCCGAAATTATGGATCGAGCGCTTTAACTGAAGATAATTTTAAAGATATTATTGATATCGCCAACAAAAAGAATTTAATCTCTATTCTAGAGCTATTAAATCGTCAATACGCTTTGAAATTTACACGAGGCAATGAAGTTGCTTCTGCAATACAATTACATAGTGAAGCACTAGTTTCACATTTTCTTGAAAAGTCTCATTCTCAATTAAACGAAAATATTTCTATTGAAGGTCAATCATTAAGAGCGTATGAATATGCATTTCTTAATAAACAAAATCTAATTGGCCAGAAAATATTAGAGAATCAATTAGGAGGGCATAAACCAGCATTAGTTGAATTAACAACAAATCAGAATTACGAGCCACGACTTAAAAAGTTATTAGATTTAAATTTCATATCGGACAAGCAGCAGCAACAACTTTTTCAAATGTACGTTTCTGTTGAAAAATCCACCTTATCTCAACTTATTAAAGATCACCCAGAAAAAATTAATAGTATTCTGGAAAATTTGGACCTTGATCCATTAGCGCAATTTGAAGGTAAAAATGCGTTGTTGCGTGCTTTTGAATCACGCAACTTAGGCTTAATCGATAGAATTTTCAATTATTACTCGTTCAGCTCTGAACAGTTAATTGATACGTTTCAAGAAATTAAACGGTTAGGTGGTTCAACTGAAATACAGGGTTTATTGAAAAATCGAATTTTACAAATGTCTCCAACCTCTCAGGATACCGAATTGCATCGTATGATCCGCGGTGGAGTTTCAAAACAACGTTTTGATTTCTTACTTGGACAAATGAATAGCCGTGATTACAGGTTTTTCTTACAAAGCAACAATCAAAATATTACTCCCGTACAATTAGCATTGGATAATAAAAGGGAATTAGCTGCGTCATTAGCTCACTATTTAAAATCAGTTCGTTCCACCTTTGAGAACAAAAGCCCCATTACTCGATTATTCAACAAAAAACGGTCTGACGTTGATTTAAATGAATATAATCAAGTCAATAACGCGTATAAATCTTTAAAGCATCATTACGAGCTTTAAGATTAATAAATGATTTTGGATTTTTTAAAAGCGTGGATTTCCCTGCTTTTAACTTTATATCTTGTGCTCTTTTTTCGGCATCGCTCGTGTTCTGCGATTTTCATCAATAGCAACGAAAGTAAATAAACCTTCAGTTACTTTAACTCGCTGCGGTGCAATGGTAGGCGTTGCCCACACTTCCACTAAAATTTACAACGATGTTCGGCCAATTTTAATAAGTGAATAATTATTCGCCCCTACGGTATCCGTTAAAGATTGAGGTATTTTTAGGAAAATGATCATTATGTGTAGGGGCGAATAATCATTCGCCCGTGTTGAACGCTGCCTAGCACTGATTAATATTTGAAAAGTGTTTTAGGAAATCTCATCTGCGTTCACTATAGTCGGCGCTAGCATTTAGGTGATTAAAAAAATGAATTTTTAATGGAATACCAAATTTATAGCACGGACCAAGATACGATTCCCCATAGCCGTGCCGTAACCGTTGACCCAAAAACAAGTTCGCGTGTAAAAATTCCAGATGAATTTATTCAGAAAATTTTATCCGCCGAAGAAAAGGCAAATCGTTACCCGCGGATGGAAATAAACAACTAATATCAATTATTTGAATTTTTAATTATAAGTTTACAAACTTCTATTAGTGCTTCTACTTTTAATGAACCCTCTGAATAGCTGTTTAATTGCTCTGGAATTGAGTTCACAGTTGCAAAGGCATCGTTAATATTTCCCAGGCGTACTTGAGCCAAACCAATACTTAATCGATGAATATTTTTAAAAATATTATTACTACTTTTATCTATAATTTTTTCAACACTTGAAACATTTCCCAGCTTTAATGCTTTAGAAATTATTTGATCAATGGCAACTGTTCTATCAAAACTTGAAAATTCGGCACTTTCACTAAAATGAACTCCAGAAATACTGTTATATAAATCCATAATATTATCTTCAGTAGCCCTGCTAATTGCAATGGAACAAGATATTGCTTTAAAACTGTACGAATTTGAATATTTTTTTGCTATTACATGCGCTCTATCAAAGTCACCTTTATCTATTAATGCTTTAACAAAATAATATTGTGCATTATTTAATAAGTTTTGATTTGAAAACGTCTGTAAGGTTTGTTCGGCTCCATTAAAATTTCCTATCTGCAATTTTGCTTGCATAATAGAAAGCAAAGCCATATCTCTAAATGGATTGAACGCTATAGATAATAAACCTGTATTACATTTAGTAATCAAATTTGCAGTGCATTCAGCATCGGCAATTTTGTTGGATTTCAGCTGAACATCAACAATTTTAATTAAAGCCCTATCTTTTATAAACTGTTCCGAAATACGATCAATATTTTCAAAACTCTTCTGAATATCATTTTTACTTGTATAGCCTTCGACTATTGCTGACAAAGCCAAATCTTTGTCTCTTTCGTTTTCAGCCAAATCGACAAACTTGAAGGCTTGTTTTTCCTGACCTGCTTCGATAAGGGAAACTATAATCTTACTTTTTTCATCAAAGTCAACTTCGACATTAAAATCAAAATACACTTGGAGATTTTTTAAAGCATCAATAATTTTTCCGGACTTTAACTGTGCTTTAATAAGGTGTACGTAAAGTTGAGATTTTAATAGTTTGCATCTGTCAGGAATTTTAAGATCAATACTATCTTTTGCTTCACGAGTATATCCTGCTTCAATTTGGCCAATAATAACAAATTGTACAGGCTCATTTGTCTCATGCATTCTAGTGGAATCAAATGCATTATTTAAAGCACTCTCAAAAGCTCTATTAATGATTCTTTTAAAATCCTCTGTACATCCAAGTAATTGATACATTTTAGCAATTTCTACTAAATGTAGTATTTTAGGTTCGATGGCTCGAACACCTATACTTTTTTCTGCCGACTCTAATAACTTATACGACGTGGTTAATACTGTAAGACCGTCTTTTAAAACACTAAACTGATTATTAAAGTATTTGGAAACAGATTTTAATGCCATTAAATCATATGATGAAGAAAAACTTGATTTTGAATAATCTAAATTTAATATTGAACCAAATAAATTAACTTTAATATTTTCCAAATGACTAACAATGGATGGGTGCTGCATTGATGGTTCGTTCATCCCAACAATAGATCGTGGTGTAGAATCATTTTGCTCGTTTGAATTGACAGTTGAATGATTAATAGACGATTGTGATATTAACCTTGAAGATGACCCACCAATACAATTACCCATAATACTGACCTTTAAAAATACTACTGCTAATTTTTATAATACACAGCTTAAATAAGAATTCAGATACACCCCAGCGATTTTATATAACGCCTATATTAAGACTCATAGACGTGTTAAGTTTGCCCTGTTTCATCTTTACATCTTCTGCTCTTACTTTGGCACTGCACGTGTTCTACGATTTTCATCAATAGCAACGAAGGTAAATAAACCTTCAGTTACTTTAACTCGCTGCGGTGCAATGGCAGGCGTTGCCCATACTTCCACTAAAATTTGTAACGAGGTTCGGCCAATTTTAATAAGTTTGGTGTAGCAACTTACTAAAGAACCTACACTCACTGGGGCAATAAACATCATTCGATCAATCGCTACAGTGACTACACGGCCTTCCGCAACGCGGGTTGCTAATACCGATCCTGCTAAATCCATTTGCGCAACCAACCAACCGCCAAAAATATCCCCCATTGCATTGGTGTTCGCAGGCATGGCAATGGTCTGCAAACATAATTCTCCAACGGGTTGTGGATCTTGTTCATGGTCGGCTGCAGTGTTTTTTTCTTGAGTCATGTTTTGCTCCATTATTTTTAATATTTGTTTAAAAACTTATTTATTAAGGAATTTTAAAAGCATCTTTTTTATAAAATATCTTTACGAAATTAGTAATTTACTGTTTAGCAGTTTTGAAAACATCTGGTTTATACGTTGGCGTATAAATTTATGCGCCTTGGCGTATAAATTAGAGTTTAATATAGAAAGAAGATTTTCTATCTCCTTGTTTTTTAACGATTTTTTGATCAGATAAGCGTTTAAGTATTTTATACGCCTGATCAGGTGTTAGACGACATAGCTCCATTACATCCTGACGAGTAATACGTTCATGCTGAGCAACAAAATTTTGGATCATATGCTCATGCTGTAAACGATCAAACCCAACTTGACGAGTATATTCCGCTTTTTTACCTAATAAACGGTAAATAGCCGGAGAAAGCGTATAGCTTCGGCCACGACCCGCGCCATGCGCTTGTAATAAACCTGCCTCAACTAGAAACTCAATACTTAGAGAAGTTTGAGATATTTCTTTTTGAAGATGCTTTGATATTTGTTCAACGTAAAGTCTACGACGCTCACGCAAAGCGGCAAGAATAATTAAGCTATCAATTGGAAACGCTGAACCGTAACGTTTTTCTTCTTCCAAAATTAATTTTAAAAAAGCTTCATCCGCTGCCGCCATGCTCATCTTTAAAATAACGGAATGACTACTAGAATTAGTAAAATCGGGACTAGGTTTTCCATAACGCAACATTCCTCGATAAATTAAATCTACACCTCTTCCTGTACGTTCAACTAATCCAACACGCTTTAAAGCATCAGCTAATGCTGGATTTCTTGGGCGAGGTTCAGTCGTTAATAAGTTATTTAAAGATACTCCCTCTACAAACCCACCAGGATTACTAATGGTTAACTGGTTATTTGTAATACGCAGGTGAACTGCTCCGCGCAAGCTGTAATCACGGTGCACAATTGCATTGGCAATAGATTCTCTGAAAGCACGTGCATCTAACTTTGGGATCGCAACACGAAATAAACCCGATTGAAATTCTTGCTCTGTGTTTAACGGTTTAAAAAGGGTTTCAACCCATTCAAAAGCTTTTAATAATGGCATGCGACTAAATTCATTAAAACGAATTTCTTCTCCTTCAAGAATTTGAAAAGCAATTTCGTGATTAGGAATTAAAGTTCGCAGCGAATTTTCGTGGCCTAATAATAAAAGCCCAGTTAATGTAGGTAGATATTCATTTTCTGTTCTTACTGTCAAACCCAGAGCTGCATCTAATTGAGCATCATCCAGATCAAGTAAAGCTTGATCACCATTAAAACGTTCAATAAATTGACGCAAACGTGCGCGCTCTACAACATTAAAATCTTTAAGACTTGCTCCTACGACGGGTTTAATACTCATATCCAAATGACCAAAGTTTGCCTGTCTTGAAGCAAACTCATGCGGTAAATATGGAACACACTCTGGTTGCCCATTAGCTTGCAACTTGCGACGTTTCAATAAACCATCGCTTGTCGCTATAATTGATGAGGATTTTTCTATTTGAATTCGTGCTACCGAAATATTTTCGATCTGTAACTTTTCAATTATAACGTGCACTGAGGGCTGTGTTCGATTAGCAATAAGTGCTGCCAATCCATCAACATAATTATGATTAGGATGTAAGCCTGTTACCTCTCCATTATCTTCAACACCCAGATAAATATCGCCGCCTTCTGTATTTGCCAGACACACTACAGCTTCAATTAATTCTTTGTCAGGTAAGCATTTGACATCACTTTTAAATTCACATGTTAAAGTTTCCCGTGTTGGGATTATGCTCATCGTCATTCCTAAATTTTTAAAGCCTTTTCTAAAAACTAATTCGTGATCATGCTTCAGCAAATATAGCTTGGCAATCTTTAATCCAGCCATGGCTAAAAGCTGAGCTTTAAACCAAAATACAAGACCTTTGATAATTGCAGGATCTTGTATACCTCATGGCTTCGGCACCTTCTATTTCACCAAACTCATCCCCTAAAAAACCCGGATCTCTTTGGAAATCCGCAAGCATTGTTGGCATTGCAACCTTATTATCTCGGGTGTTGGGATTAGTGCGCGACATTCTCATCGCCAATATTTTCGGTGCTGGTTCCAGTGCGGATGCTTTTTTTATTGCGTTTAAATTACCGAATTTCTTACGGCGCTTATTTGCAGAAGGTGCGTTTTCTCAGGCTTTTGTGCCGGTGCTTGCGGAATATCGCGAGAAGCGCACACAAGAAGAAGTTAAAGATTTAGTGAATAAAGTAGCGACTGTGCTTGGAGCTGTGACGTTAATTATTTCGTTACTGTCGGTTCTTGCAGCACCAGTCCTTGTGTATGTATTTGCACCAGGCTTTACCGGCTCCCCTGAAAAATTTGCGTTAACGGCAGAATTGGTTCGCATTACTTTTCCGTATTTATTTTTTATTTCACTCGTCGCTTTTTCTGGAAGTATTCTCAACACCTACGGCATTTTTGCGCCGACTGCGTTAGCTCCAGTTGTGCTCAATCTTTGTATGATCGCCGCCACATTATTTGCTCGCGATTGGTTTAGCCCAACGATTTTGGCGTTAGGTTGGTCGGTGTTTATCGCAGGATTATTACAATTACTGGTTCAATTACCGGCGTTGCATGCACTAAAGCTTTCACCGCGGATTAGTTTTCAACGCCGACATGAAGGTGTGAGTAAAGTATTGCGATTGATGCTGCCAGCTTTAGTTGGGGTTTCAGTGAGTCAGGTGAATTTATTAGTTGATACTATTCTTGCGTCTTTCCTAGTAACAGGCAGTGTTTCTTGGCTGTATTATTCAGATCGATTATTGGAATTGCCTTTGGGTTTATTTGGTATTGCAATCGCAACCGTAATCTTACCGCATCTGTCTCGTCTTGCTGCCACCAATAATGTACGTCAGTTTTCAATCACACTCGATTGGGGAATAAAATGTTTATTATTGGTTGGCGTTCCTGCAGCAGCAAGTTTAATGCTGATCACTGAGCCGATTTTGATTAGCCTATTTCAATACGGTGCATTTGATTTAGAAGACGTTACTCAAACCTCCGCAAGTTTACGAGCCTATTCTTTGGGCCTTGTGCCGATTATGATTGTGAAAATATTTACGCCTGGTTTTTACGCGCGTCAAGATATGAAAACGCCGGTTAGAATTGCAATTCTTGTTATGTCTTTAAATATGGTTTTTAATTTAATTTTAGTGTGGCCGTTGAAGCATGTTGGCCTTGCGCTCGCCACCAGTATTTCCGGATTTTTACAAGTTTTTCTTTTGTATCGCGCCTTAAAAAAACACGGCGGTTACGAAACAGTTTCAAAATGGCCAGGATTTTTAATTCGAATTTTTATCGCCACAACTACCATGTGCGGATTGTTGTATGCGTTTAATCCAAGCCTTAATGAATGGATGGCATTTGATTTAACCAATCGATTGTGGCGCTTATCGGTCATGCTTATCGGTGCTGTTGCTGTTTACCCAATTGTTTTATTTCTGGCGGGAATGCGTCTGAAAGATTTAAAATCGCCACCAGCTGAACTTACCTCAACGTGAAATTAAAATTATGTATCTTTTGATTAATGTCACTGGCCATGATTCGCCCGGCGTTACGCTGTCTTTAAGTCGTGCATTACAAGAACATAGCGCGGTGATTTTGGATATTGGCCAAGCGGTGATTTTAAATACGCTGAATCTTGGTTTATTGGTGCAAGTTGCGAATAAAGATCAAGTGGCTTTTATTATGCGTGATATTGTTTTAGAAACCGCCGATCGTGGATTAAGCGTACGTTTCACTCCAATTGATCCCGAAGCAATTCAAGCCACACAAGAAGAACAATTTGATAAAAAGCGTTATATCGTGACGTTGTTAGCACGACATTTAAACGGCGCGCATATTCAAGCGGTAACACAAGCCATTTTTAATTTGGGTTTAAATATTACGCGCATTCATCGCCTCTCATCTTCGATTACGCCCGTTGAACACGCAGCGGCTTTAACAAATCCATCGAATGATGTGAATGGTTTACCAGCAACTTGTATTGAGCTGCGATTGGATGGAAAAAATCAGCCGTTTGATCATTTAAAATCGCGATTTCTTACTATTTCTCAGCAGTTTGATATCGATATTGCGTTTCAAAAAGATACGCCATTTCGTCGTAACCGACGGCTTGTTTGTTTTGATATGGACAGCACATTAATTCAATGCGAAGTAATCGACGAACTTGCAAAAGCAGCCGGTGTTGGTGAGCAAGTGAGTGAAATTACTGAGCGTGCAATGCGCGGTGAATTGGATTTTAAAGCCAGCTTTCGTGAACGTGTTGCTTTATTAAAAGGTTTACCGGAAAGCGCACTGCAAGATCTTGCGCAACGTTTGCCTTTATCGGAAGGCGCCGAACGTTTAGTAAAAACATTGAAGCGTTTAGGATATACCACGGCAATTGTTTCTGGTGGATTTACTTATTTCGGCGAAGCATTAAAAAAACAACTCGGTGTTGATCATGTTTTTGCAAATACTTTAGCGATGAAGAATGGTGTAGTAACCGGTGAAGTGGAAGAACCGATTGTTGATGGCGCGCGTAAAGCAACAATTCTGCGACAACTTGCCGATGCAGAAAAAATTAATCTTGAACAAGTCATAGCAGTCGGTGACGGCGCCAATGATTTACCGATGTTAAATCTTGCCGGCTTAGGAATTGCGTTTCGAGCAAAACCCTTGGTAAAAGCCAGCGCGCAGTACGCGTTAGATCATATGGGATTGGATGGGATTTTATATTTACTTGGGGTGAGCGATGAAGAGTTGGATGAGTTTGGTTAAACAATAATTAAACAAAATTCATCACATACTATTAATTCTTAAGAGTTTTATTTTTAGATTTCTCAATAGCTATTTCCTATTTTTCCTCATAAAGTTTTACATGCTCATTCATGGCCCGTTTAAACGCGGGTCTATACCCGTAGCGTATGATTTTTAGGTGTTTATCATGATCTTTTTTTCCACTTACTGTGTTGCTTTTCCTTGCGTAAAGCTTTGGCTACGCAGCGTCAAAGCGCCTTGCAATCGAAAAAAAATCTTCATGCTAAACCGTTTCACTTAACCTAATTTTCAAACGCTACGGGTATATATTCATTTTTTTGAATATATTGTAAAAGATTTTCATGATCGTCAATTACTCCTGAACGCTGAGCCGTTCGCAACACAGTTGTCATAATAATATCCGCGATACTAAATTCTTCTCCAATAAATTCTTTATTACTCAAAAAATTCGAAATAA
>JAZKFP010000143.1:0-10835 GCA_040386355.1 Pseudomonadota bacterium
TAACACGACGTGATCAAATTTCCATAGATCGCACAGAAAGTTATCTTAAAGCTCAAACAGAATTATTAGATCAGCAAGCAGAACAATTATACGGTGAAGGGTATTTATCTGCAGCTTACGGAATTTGGAGTGTTCTGTTGCGTGTAGAACCGAACAATGTGGAATGGCAGGCTAAGTTAACGAGGGCTAGGCGTGTAATGAGTAATCTCGAAGAACTACGCGAAGAAAGTGGTGGGCCAAACGCAGAATGATTTTCTAGGTTGTTGCTCGTTCATGCGCCTGCTCACATACTTTTGAGTATGCTGCGCGGGCTTATTTCTCGAGCGCCTACTAGAAAACCATTCTGCGTTTGGCACATGAATCGGGGATAAATAATCTTTAGCTTTCAACTGGTTTATTTACAAGCTATTAAAAAATTTAATGCTTCACAATCGCGTATATGTGTTACGGTTTAAAGCTTAGAGTGTAGGTAGATGGTTTATGGATAAACATCCGATTGTAGATATTGTGGTATTTGGTAGTCAGGGCGATTTATCCAAGCGCAAATTAATTCCAGCATTGTTTCAATTATTTTTAAAAGGTGTTTTATCACCGCACAATCGTATTGTTGCAATTACTCGTCATACAATTGATCAAACTATATTATTAGAAGCTTTTCGCGCGTCGACGATTCAACCGACAACTTCTGCAGAACATGCAGCACGTTGGCCTGAATTTGCGCAGCATATTTTTCCCATCGTCTGTGATCTTGAAGTTGCAGAGAGTTATTCTGCTTTATCTGAATTTTTGAATACGACTCAGTCGATTCGAATTTTTTATTTTTCAATTCCACCAAATCTATTTGGTACAGTTGCCAAATTGCTTAAATTAAAAAATTGTATTCATTATGATTCGCGCGTCGTCGTTGAAAAACCTTTAGGCCATGATTTTAAAAGCGCTGAAATTACAAATGCGACACTGGCCCAAACATTTCCGGAAGATAAAACGTTTCGGATCGATCATTATCTTGGGAAAGAAACCGTACAAAATATTATGGCGCTACGGTTTGCCAATACAATTTTAGAACCGCTTTGGTGTGCAGACCGAATTGATTATATTCAAATTACCGTTGCAGAAACGGTACCTGTAGGAAATCGTGCAGGGTATTACGAACGCACCGGCGCGTTACGTGACATGGTACAAAATCATTTATTGCAGCTGCTTTGTATTGTTGCCATGGAACCACCCGCTCGATTAACGCCCTATGCGGTGCGTGATGAAAAATTAAAAGTTTTGCATTCACTGCGACCGATTTTAAGTCACGACGTTGTTGAGAAAACAGTACGCGGTCAATATTGTGATTTACAAGGCGTTGGTCCCTCGTATCGAAATGAACCAGGCGTTGCAGAAGATTCTGATACTGAAACCTTCGTTGCTTTAAAAGCACAGGTGGATAATTGGCGTTGGGCAGGAATGCCGATTTATTTACGTACTGGAAAATGTTTAAAACAACGTCGTTCAGAAATTGTTATTCAATTTAAAGAAGTGCCACATGATTTATTTAGTAATACGCGCTCGATGTCAGCCAATCGATTAACCATTCTTTTACAGCCCGAAGAAAGTATTCGCTTACGATTAAATGGTAAAAGTCCTGGCAAAGGAATGAATTTAGAACCCTTAATGTTAAATCTGGATTCGGGTAATCGAGCAAATCGAAAAAGTTGGGAAGCGTATGAGCGACTGTTGTTGGATGTGATTCAAGGCGATTTAACACTTTTTATGCGCCGCACTGACATTGAAGCTGCGTGGCAATGGATTGATCCAATTATCGAAGGTTGGCAAAGTCGAGGCCATCAATCGTTACCTTATACTGCGGGTAGTTGGGGTCCGGTTGAATCTGATCAACTGCTAGCACAAGATAGCCATATTTGGCATAACCCAGATTCGTTGTAACCATTTTAAAAGGTTTTAATAACATATTTTTGAATAAACTTTAAACTTTAAATTTTGATGCGGGCGAAAAATGTTTCGCCCATACATAAAATGATCACTTTCCTAAAAATACCCGAGTCTTTGAAGATTGCCGTAGGGTCGAAACATCTTTCGCCCGCATGTACTTTCCAACAAAACATCATTCATAAGTTATTACAACATGGAAAACTCATATGCGTTTGCTATAGCAATTAATGCGTTTAGCTTCAGCTATCTAAAATAAATGGGAATTGAACTTCGTCTTTTTATTCTTGATTCTCGACGCTAGATGTATGGGCGAAACATTATTCGCCCGCAACAATTTTTTAGTGAATCGAGGCTCTAAAACGTTCTAGATTGAATTTAAAACCTAATTTGAAAGATATTTTATTTTGAAATATTAGCGATCACGATTCGCAGCAAAGTTTGCTAATGCGCGCAAAGGACCAGTATCTAACACGTTTAAACATTCTAAACACGCCATTGCTTCATGTAATAATGAACTTAATAAATTCTCGCATGCTTCCATTCCTAAAATGCTTGGAAATGTCATTTTATCGCTACGTGCATCACTGCCAGTGGTTTTCCCAAGTGTTTCTGTTGATCCAGTCACATCCAATAAATCATCTTTAATTTGAAAAATTAAACCTAAGTAATCCGCAAATACTTGAAGTTGTATACGTTCAGTTTTTGCTAAATCTGGTGCGAGTGGTAAACAGAGTTCAATACAGCAACGAATTAATTTGCCAGTTTTAAAACTATGAATTTGACGTAGTGCGTTCAGATCCAATTCAGTATCCGAAACACGTTGGTTTAAAATATCTAAGACTTGACCTGCAACCATGCCGGATACACCAGCAGCTTGGCTAAGCGATAAGACTTGTTGAATACGATGTTTAGGAGAAATTGGATTAAATATAGGTGATGCAAGTATTTCAAACGCTAGAGTTAATAAGCCATCTCCAACCAAAACTGCTGTAGCTTCATCAAATGCGATGTGACATGTTGGCCGACCACGACGCAATTCATCGTTATCCATAGCTGGCAAATCGTCGTGAACTAACGAATAGGTATGTATGCACTCAATTGCCGCAGCAGCAGCGTTAATGGATTCAACATTAATTTGTAATGCTTGAGCAGTTGCATAAATCAGTGTGGGACGAAAGGCTTTACCGGTTGGGAAGCAAACGTATTCAATTGCCTGTCGTAAATTATCGCTAGGAATATGAATTGTTTGGAAGACAGCGTGCAAATTTGCCGTAATTCGCTGTTGAGCAGTTTGCATCAATTTGAAAACGGCATTTTTTTCAGTGTCATTTTCAAACGCAATTACAGAATTCATTGAGTTTCTGCTGTAGTGGCAACTGGGTTATCTATCGCGAGACGGACACGTTGTTCGGCATCTTGTAGGGCACGCTGACATGAGCGGCTTAACTTCACACCTTCTTCAAAACGTTCAAGGCTTTTTTCCAAACTCAATTGGCCCGATTCTATTTGTTCTACAATATTTTCAAGGCTCGCAATTGCTTTCTCAAAGTGAAAGGGCGCTTCTGCAGTGTCGCGAGATTTTGCCATTACCGACCTCAGTATAAAATTTTGTTTGCTTGGAATGGAAACCAGTATAAAGAAGCCATTCTGGGAGATCAATTCGGATAGGGAGTTAGAGTGGATCTCGCTACGTTACTTGGACTAATTGGTTCTGCAATCGTCATTTTTGTAGTGATGAAAATTGGCGGTGATTTTTTAGTCTTTTATGATTTTGCTTCAATTGTTATGGTATTTGGCGGCACTCTGTGTGCTGTTTTAATCAAGTTTACTCTGGCTCAGTTTATCAATGCCCTCAAAGTGGCGGCGAAAGCCTTTAAATTTAATAGTATTAACACTCACGATTTAATTAATGAAATTGTTGCTATTGCAGAGTCTGCTCGTAAAGAGGGATTGCTTTCTTTAGAAGGCCGGTTGGTAAGCCATCCATTTTTAGATAAAGGAATTCAATTACTAGTCGATGGTAATGACCCTCATGTTGTTCGAGAAAATTTAGTAAAGGAAATGAAACAGTCGGCTGCTCGACATGAACGCGGCGCCAGAATATTTAATGCAATCGGTGATGTCGCGCCTGCGATGGGTATGATCGGTACATTAATTGGTTTAGTTCAGATGTTAGGAGCGATGGACGACCCGGATAAAATTGGTCCAGCCATGGCGGTTGCGTTACTCACAACTTTTTACGGTGCTGTATTGGCAAATCTGGTTGCATTACCAATTGCCGACAAATTACGAAATCGTTCTGAAGAAGAAGTACAAATTCAAAACATTATCATTGATGCGATTATTGCGATTCAAGCGGGCCAAAATCCAAGGGTTATTAAAGCATTTTTACAAAATTATCTGCCCGCAACGGAACGTGTGCGGGAGAATCAATTTTGAATTACTTTGAATTGCAACCTTCGCAACCTGAGCCAATATGCGAGTGCGATGATCCACCTGCAGAAAAAAAAATGCCAGCTTGGGTGGTGACCTTCGCTGATTTAATGTCGTTGCTCATGTGTTTCTTCGTTCTAATTTTATCCTTTTCCGATCCAGATCCTAAGCAATATAAAGAAATTGCTGGTTCGATGGCTGACGCGTTTGGTGTACAGCTTGAAGTACCGGTAAAAGCGATTCCTAAAGGCACAAGCTTCATACAGCAAGAATTCAGCTCAGGCCGCCCTGATCAGCAGGCAGAAAATGAAATGCAGCAAAAAACTTCAGATGTCGCTCAAAAACAACTCGACATGCAAGATGGTACTAACAAAATAATTGAAGCTAAAAAAGATGCGTTACTGCTAGTAGAACTTCTTAAAGCAAAAGAGCTAATCAAAAAAGTTGCAAACCAAGAAAAGGAAATAATTCAACAGCTTGAACAAGAAATTCACAATGGCGCGGTTGAAGTTGGAAGAGACGGTTTAAAAATTATTATTCGCTTAAAAAATAAAAACAGCTTTGTTTCTGGTTCAGCCATTATTTTACCGAATTTTATTCCGGTGATCAGTCAAGTTCGTCAAGTACTAGCAAACTACGATGCAAACTTTAGTATAGCGGGACATACTGATGATACTCCAATTGAAACACCGCAGTTTCGTTCAAATTGGGATCTTTCTGCGGCTCGTGCAGTGAGCGTTACTCAAGAATTACTTAAATATAATCATCTTGAGCCTAGACGCTTTTTAGTCATAGGACATGCAGATACGAAACCATTAATTTTACAAAAAACGGAAGCAGCTCGCGAAAAAAATCGCCGCGTTGAAATTATTATTGAGCCAAATGATGAAGGTGTACCAATTACAGCAGTGGATCGGGCATTAAAGATTTTGAAAAAAGATGTGACTAAAAAAAATGGTGAGCGTAAAGGAGAGTTTTCCTATGATTTTGGAAAGTTTATTGCTCAATGAAGTGACAAAGAAGAAGTACAAAAAAATTATCAAGTCAGAGTTGGTGTAAGGCACGCAGGTGCCCTACACAACATACTGCACATAAGTACAATACTTATTTGTATACAATAACGAAAAAATAATTAAGCTGCTTTATGAGCTGAGTTTTTCGGTTTATTGTTTGGCCGATTTTGAGACTGGTTTTTTGAACGATCACTACTTTTATCGCCCAATTCTACCAATTCACCGAAATAACGTTCACCGTTTTCTATCACACGAGAAAGTAAACCTAATGTTGCTAGGCGCGCTTTATTGGCACTGCCTTTAACATCGGTTAATGGAGCAGAAACGCTTGCGCGGATCTCTTCCAAAATACTTTTGTTAGAAGATTCAATTTTTTCGCCAGCTTCAATTAATTCTTTGAGTTGTTTTTCACTTTGAGATTTTACTCGAAAAGCTAAACCGCGGCTTGCTTTAACAATTTTTTCCCAATTGTCATTGAGTTGCTCATATTGCGATGATAATTTTTTGCTAACTTTCTCTGTTAATTCACTCATAGTACCATCCTTAAATTTGGCTCTTGACACATTCAACTCATTAATACTGATCGACGACAAGCGACATATGCACTGCAAACTCTAATTTTATTACCCAGCCATTCAAAAGACTTAGTAATAACCATTTTGTGTTTGGTAAATATCGCCACAATCAGGTCGCTTGAATTTATAAATTCAAACAGCTTAGACCTTAAAAGCAAGCATGGCTAAACTTTTAAGAAAACTGAGCGAGAACAATCGTCGATACATCTTTCACGATTACTTTTTATTTGAATTGTTTTCGCTTTTGTCTGCACACCTATCGGTAAATTACACAAATATAATGTACGAGATTCAGAGCTTAACCATTCATACAAATTATTCGTTAAAGATAAAATGCAACTTTTACTCAAAATTTTTCAGTTAATTGTATTGGATGACGACAACTGAAAAAGATTGAACGACCAGTACGGGTAATGTAACGCAACAATAGTCAAGAGGGAAGCTAGTATTAAATGAACACCCCAGGTTTTTGAAGAGTTTGGTGTGAAATACCGTGAAAAATATATCCATGGATACAGCATAAATCCTGCAATTGCCCAACCCGCAAGAATATCTGACGGACGATGAACCCCAAAATACAATCGCGAAAAACTAACTGCCAAAATTAAAATCCAGCAAAAACGTAATGACCAAATTCTTTGCAATTTGCTTAATTGGTTTTTTCCAATTAAAAATAGCCAACCTGTAGCGATAGCAATAGATTGAGCGTGACCACTCGGAAAACTAAAAGAATAGAGAGGATATAATACAAATCCTTCAGGGCGTGGAATTGAAAAAAGCTGTTTTAATCCAACGTTAGAAACTAAAACAAAAATCCAAAATCCACATACCAACATAATACGATGCAGAGTTTGTCTGTCAAAACTTTTTTTCCAGCACTCGGTGAGCATCCAGGTGATAGGGATGATGCACAACGTGTATCCACTCCCTAATTGTGTAAGGGCAAACATTACTTTGTCCATGACATCTGAGCGAATAATTTGTAATGAGGAAAGAAACTTATCTTCTAGCAGTCGCATATTCGGAAATAAATTCCAAATTAAGCATGCGCTAAACAAAAAACCAGCGCCTAATAAAAAATAAAGTGCGTAGTGTTTTTTAAATTGATAAAAAATTTGCGAGGCTATTTCCGACGCCACAAGTAAAATTGCGAAGAGTAAAAATCCTATCCAAAAAGAATTCAAACCTGCTGCTTTACCAACGTAATAGGGAGGCAACAAATAAACGGGAGCCCAGATCAATGCCGCACAAGCATTTATTGTAAAAAAGTTCTGCTTAGATATTTGAAATATGCCAGCAGTCAATGGAATGAAGGGACGAATAGGACCAACAAAACGCCCAATAAAAATACTGTAAATTCCATATTTATGAAAAAATTTGCTGCTTCTTTCAAGCCATGTAGGATGACGTTGGAAGATTTTCCAAGAATAAATAGTGGTACGTAGATGAAAACCCAGTAAAAAACTTAAACTGTCTCCTAAAAAAGCGCCTAGAGTTGCGCTGATCCATAAGGGTAAAAAAGGTAAATCGAGTTGCCCCGCTAAAATACTAAAGCCAGAAATAATTATTACTCCTGGAATTAATAATCCAATAACAGCAAGGCTTTCTAAAAAAGCAATGCATCCAACTAAGTAGGCAATGAGTTCTGGAGATTGCTGCGCTAATTTTTCAAGCCATTGCCAATTCATTGCTCAAACCTAATTGGCTGACTTTTTATTTAGCAATGGAATGTTGCTCAATCATGCGCCCGACATCGACACCTTCGGCCTGTAAATCGGCGTGGTACGAAGAACGGACCATTGGCCCGCTAGCGACATGAGTAAAACCCAGCTCACGCGCATAATCGCCGAGCATATCGAATGTGTCGGGATGTATATATGCTAAGACAGGATGATGACTTAAACTGGGCTGCAAATATTGTCCCATTGTTACCATATCAATTTGATGATTACGCATATCCTGTAAAACCTGTTTCACTTCGTCAATAGTTTCACCCAATCCCAACATAATTCCAGATTTTGTTGGGATGTGTGGAAAACGTTGCTTAAAATTCTGCAATAAATGCAGTGAGATTGCGTAGTCAGAACCAGGCCGAACCGTTTTATACAATCGCGGTACAGTTTCAATATTGTGATTGAAAACATCTGCAATAGATAAACTCATTGCATCGATGGCTTTTTCAAGTCGACCGCGAAAATCTGGCACTAACACTTCAATTTTAATTTCTGGTGAGGAAACACGAATCGCAGTAATGCAATCCGAAAAATGTTTGGCGCCACCATCTAATAAATCATCACGATCCACTGAAGTAATCACAACATATTTTAATTTTAATTGCGCAATGGTTTGCGCTAAATGTACGGGTTCTTCTGGATCAGGCGGTAATGGTCGTCCATGCGCAACGTCGCAAAATGTACAGCGCCTTGTGCAGATATCGCCAAGGATCATAAAGGTTGCAGTGCCTTTTCCAAAACATTCTGGAAGATTGGGACATGCAGCTTCTTCGCATACGGAATGCAAACGATTTTCTCGTAAAATGGCTCTCACTTGTTTTGCTTTACCTGATGCTGGAATCCGCACACGAATCCAATCAGGCTTGCGTAAAATTCCACCCTCTTCAACAAAACGCACTGGAATACGCGCCATTTTTTCAGCGCCACGTAATTTAATACCGCTTTGCAACGATGCGCGTTTTTTAATTTCAGGTTGCGGTGATGTGGGTTCCATAATTAATCTCTTGTAAAAAATGCGAACAAGTAACAAGCGGCATAATACGATGTGGAATGTGATTAGGCAGTAGATTCAGTAAAGATGAAATTACCATCGTTACTGAAATATTGGACTGATAATCAGCAAGTTGTGTTACTTCGAGATGATTACTTCCACAAGGGTCAATCCAGGAAAAAGGTCGTAAATCCATTCGTATATTTAAACTAAATCCATGATAGCTGCCTTTCTGAGTCATACGATATCCTAACGAGGCAATCTTTTTATTTTGCGTATAAATACC
Source organism: Pseudomonadota bacterium (assembly GCA_040386355.1). Lineage (GTDB taxonomy): Bacteria > Pseudomonadota > Gammaproteobacteria > Pseudomonadales > UBA6940 > JAZKFP01. The sequence goes on from JAZKFP010000143.1 coordinate 8,970, forward strand.
TGGTCCAAATTCTTTTGAAAGCTTACCGATGCAAGAATGTTTTTTAAGTACATTTAATAAAAAATTTTCGGTAATTGCGACTAAATCTTGAGCGCTCCAATTCAAGCGCACGTGATCCACCATAAAATAACCAATCAATTGACCCGGCCCATGGTAAGTCGCAAGTCCGCCGCGATCTGATGCAATAACAGGATAATTTTTACCACCTGAGTGTGGATCTGAACCGCCACGTTTTCCTAAGGTGTAAATTGATGGATGTTGTACGAGCCATAATTCGTCTGCAGTTTCAGCGCTTCTTTGTTGGGTGAAATTCCGCATCTGTTGCCATATTTCTTGATAATGCCTAAGACCAAGCGATCGAACTAAAAGAGATGTTGCGGATAAATCAAACATGGAATGAATTAAGCTGCCCAAATAACGTGTTCACAGGATGCGAGTGCAGCAAACAGGTTCTCAACTTCGTACTTTTCATTAAAATTCACAAGTACACTCATTGAATGATATTTACCGGCTTTACTGGGTTTAAAAAAAATGCTGGAATGATCAAAAGATACGTGTAAATTATTTAAAATTGAGATAACTTGCTCGCGCAACACATCCGGATTGGAGCCAACGATTTTTAAAGTGTGGCTGCTGGGGAAAGTCCAGATACGTTCATCGATTTGCACAAAATACCTGCCTCAAATTAATTTATCGGGTGTTGCTCGTTCGGTCGCCTGCTCACATACTTTTAGTATGCTCCGCGGGCTCATCTCACAAGCGCCTACGCTAAATCAATTTGCATTTGGTATTTACGCCTGCCTCAAATTAATTTATCGAGTGTTGCTCGTTCGGTCGCCTGCTCACATACTTTTAGTATGCTCCGCGGGCTCATCTCACAAGCGCCTACGCTAAATCAATTTGCATTTGGTATTTACGCCTGCCTCAAATTAACTTATCGCAAAATAATGTTTGAAAGATTTTGACTTCAAATCAGTCATTAAGTGTTTGAGGTGTTATTTTGTAAAATATAACAAAGTATTATCCCAGCCACGTTTCCATAAGCTGCCTTCAGCAACGGCTTGAGTGGCAATTAAAGGAAACTCCCCCATTACTTTTTCTTCCAAAGTTAAACGTAATGTACCAATTTTTTGATTTGCTTTAATTGGTGCAATTAATGGAGCATCAATTTTAATATCTTTTACAATATTTTTACTGGCTTGGCGTGGCAAGGTAAGGCGTACTGGCGAAGCTACAGAGACATCAACAGAGTCGACTTCTCCTGCCCAAATTTTGGTTTTTCGAATCGCTTCACCTGGTTTAAATACGGTTGTAGTTTCAAAAAATCGGAAGCCGTAGGTCAATAAAGACTGACTTTCATTTTCGCGAATTTTTTCGCTGGCAGTTCCCATAACAACTGAAATCAATCGCATTCCATCTTCTTTTTTCGAAGAAACTAAACAATAACCTGCTTCTTCAGTGTGGCCTGTTTTTACACCATCCACAGTTGGATCACGACGCAGTAAGGTATTTCGATTTGGCTGAGTGATATTGTTGTAGGTGAATTCTTTTTCCGAATACATAGAATAATGCTGTGGAAAATCTGCAATTAAACGTTGAGTTAAAATCGCTAAATCCTGTGCGGTTGTATAATGCTCAGGATGCGGCCAACCCGTTGCATTCATAAAATGACTATTTTTCATGCCTATTTGTTTTGCAACTTGATTCATTAAATCGGCAAAAGCGTCTTCAGTGCCTGCAATATGTTCAGCAACTGCAACACTGGCGTCGTTACCAGATTGAATAATAATGCCGCGTAATAAATCTTCTAAAACAACTTTGGTACCTTCTTGCACATACATTTTTGATCCGCCCATGCGCCAGGCT
>JAZKFP010000144.1:0-3112 GCA_040386355.1 Pseudomonadota bacterium
TGTGAAGCTGCATATTTTAGGAATTGGCGGCACATTTATGGCGGGTTTAGCACTAATAGCGCAAGAACTTGGCCATGAAGTGAGTGGTACAGATCAAAATCTTTATCCTCCAATGAGTGATCTTTTGCAGCAACGTGGCATTTCAGTTACCGAAGGTTATTCTGAGAATATCCAAGACTTAAAACCAGATCTTTGGATTATCGGAAATGCTATGCGACGTGGTAATACAATGATTGAAGCGATTCTTGATCGTGGAGATCATTTTCAATCTGGACCCGAATGGCTACACAATGCCGTATTAAAAGATCGTTGGGTTGTCGCAGTCGCTGGTACTCATGGCAAAACAACCACTACCGCATTAATAACTTGGGTAATGGAGTCGTTAGGCGCGGAGCCTGGTTTTTTAATTGGTGGCATTCCTACTAACTTTGGTGTGTCGGCCCGACTAGGAAAAAGTGATTTTTTCATTATTGAAGCAGATGAATACGACACTGCTTTTTTTGATAAACGTTCAAAGTTTGTGCATTATCATCCTCGTACATTAATTATCAATAATTTGGAATTTGATCACGCCGATATATTTCCAGATTTAGCAGCTATTCAAAAACAATTTCATCATGTCATTCGAACTGTACCGCGGATAGGTTCCATTATTTATCCTTCCAAAGTTGAAGCAATTGAAGAAACACTGGTCTTAGGATGTTGGAGTGATCAAATTCCATTAAGTTGTGAAATGGAATTTTCTGAGCCAGAAGCTATTTGGCAAGCCCGTCTTATTGAAGCGGATGGATCGCATTTTGATGTACTGCATTACGGTCAGCGTGTCGGTGAAGTGAGATGGGATTTAATTGGTAAACACAATGTATCGAATGCTTTAGCTACGGTTGCAGCAGTTCATTCTTTAGGTTTTGCATCAGTAGATATTTGTCAAGCAATGACCGGTTTTCAGGGTATTGCGCGCCGCATGCAAAAGATCGCTGAGATAAATAATATTTGTTTATACGATGATTTTGCGCATCATCCGACAGCAATTCAAACAACACTTGCCGGATTACGCGCAAAAGTTGGAACTGCGCCAATTATTGCAATTTTAGAAGTTCGTTCCAATACCATGCGTATGGGCGTGCATCACGATATGTTAGAAAGCGCAGTTAAAAATGCGGATGCCACGTATTGGTTAGAGCCATCTGATTTATCATGGTCGTTATCCGATACTGTAAAACAATGGCCAGGCAATCATCATGTTTTTGGCACACTAGAAGAATTAATGCAGGCGTTGATTCACGCATCAGTGCAAGGACAGCATTGGTTAATTATGAGTAACGGCTCCTTCGGTGGAATTTATAAAAAATTGCCAGAATTATTGACAGCTCATTCCATCAATAAAACATAAAATATTTTTTATGTAGCAAACGCACATGGGTTTTCCCTAGTGAAATGTTTTATGAAAAGTGTTTGGTGGGAAAGTATACGCGGGCGAATGATTATTCGCCCCTACGGTGTCCGTTAGAGATTAAGCTATTTTTAGGAAAGTGGTAATTGTTGTAGGGGCGAATAATCATTCGCCCGTTTTAAATGCTGCCAATTAATTGTTTAATATAAAAAAATTATTGTAGGAACAATGATTCTGTATTTGGTGTTTGTACCTATACAAATAAATTTTCTACACGTTTTTTAAAAAATTTAAAAGTTAAAAATACATTGGTGTAAATATGTCTACTATAAATGTCTCTTCACAACAATTAATTCGTGAAACTTTTCCAGTGGGTCCTTTAGGATGCAACTGTACAATCTTAGGTGATCCAATTCGTAAAACCGCAGTTGTAATTGATCCAGGTGGAAATCCGGAATTGATTACGGCATGCCTTGAAAAACACGGCTTAAAACTTGTTGAAATTATTCATACACATGCGCATTTGGATCATTTTTTAGCGTCTGGAATTCTAAAAGAACAATTAGGTGTGCCCTTAATTTTGCATGAAGAAGATTTATTTTTATGGCGCGCGGTACGTCAACAATGTCGTATGTTTCGAATTCCAGAAGTGGATATGCCGGATCCGGATAGTTGGTTAATCGATGGATATTCTATAGCAGTAGGTGATGGCGTCGCATTACACACGCCAGGACATACGCCCGGTTCAACTACTTTTTTATTTGAAAAAGACCGCTTATTAATCACGGGTGATACATTGTTTTTAGGTTCAATTGGCCGGACTGATTTACCTGGCGGTGATATGAGTAAAATGCGCACTTCACTAAAAAAATTATGTTGTTTAGATGATGATTTATGTGTGGTACCAGGCCATGGTGAAGAAACCACATTGGAAAATGAAAAACAATTTAACCCATTTATTCAACAAGTGATTTAACTAAAATTTATTAACTTTAAATGCCAATAAATTATCCAGTTTTCAAGTCATTGGTTTTCCATGCTCAAATGTCTTATAAATCATGTTTTGTGGAAAAGTACATGCGGGTGAAAGATTTTTCGCCCGTATTAAACCGCTACCTATTTATAATAAAACATTAGAAAAGTGATTTAGGAAATCCCATCTGTGTTTGCTAGAGATGAAAATTTTAGGCAATAGTGTTTTTTACTTACACTCTGGCTCATTCATAAATTTATCCGTTGGATCAATCATAAAATTCCCAACTTCTAGAATATTTCTGCCGATTAATAATGGATAAAGAAATCCTTCACGATCTGCAAGATTTATGCGACCCTCGATTTTTTTACCACCCATGCAAAAATCTAAACGTACAACGGGACGTTTAATTGTTCCTTCGTCACCTTTTTTCTTAATATTTACCCAATCAACAATTGGTCGTTCTAATGTTCTAGATTTACCATCTGCATCCACTATTTCAAATAGAACCTTGTCTTCTTCAGGATGTTCATTTCTTGTAATTTTTTTAATATTTGCATCAACGGAAGCTAAGCCTGCTCCTGTGTCAATACGTGCTTTCATAATAATTTTTACATCTTGCAATTGAATATATTCCACCCAGCCTAAGATAGGACGACTGTCAGCTTCACTTTCTGCTTTTAAAGGCGTGGAATACATCAGGATAAAAAATAAGCTCAAATAATATAAATTAAAACGTGTCATAG
>JAZKFP010000145.1:0-7398 GCA_040386355.1 Pseudomonadota bacterium
TAGAATTGCGCCCTTGTCTGAAGTTAAGTAGTTATATTTTGACAACCAGTTTAAATGGTGATGTAGCTCAGCTGGTTAGAGCACAGGATTCATAATCCTGGGGTCGAGGGTTCAAGTCCCTCTTTCACCACCAATAAAGACGCCTCATTCGAAAGAGTGGGGCGTTTTTCTTTACACTAAACTTCTCGATTAGTAGCCACCTAGTAGCCATAGTTATAATATTACTTTTCAGTTAACTCCTCAAGCAGGCATAAAAAAACAGTTACAAATTATTTCTAACATTTTAAAGTCAATTTAAATTAAGATTAATCATAGTTAAACTTATCAAGAGGTAATCAGTGACCAATCAAGCAAATAAAGCACTAACTATTTTTAGTATCGATAAAGACTCTGTAGTGAGCGCAATTGTTGCGACTGGCAAAGCAGACTATAGATTCGCTCTAGAAAAACTTACACCTTTGGTCAATAGGTTAGAGATTCAGAGAAGAATACAAAATCCACGTTTTTATGATCGATTAAGAAAAGATATTTTAGCTGGCTGTTTAATGCCCCCTATTACTATTGCATTTATTCATCCGAATCCTAACTCATTATTTTCCCTAGCTGCTTTTCAAAGGTTTCTTGATGCAAATATTTCAGAAGGATTTGTTCTTGATGGTATACAAAGACTTTCAACGCTACAAAGAGCAAGTCAAGAGTTAGCATTAGAAGCGGAGTTCCCTTTTGATCAATCCATCTTTATAAATATATTAGTCTGCGAATCTATGGACAATTTACTTTATAGAATGATTACGTTGAATAATGGTCAGAAGCCTATGTCAACCAGGCATCAAATAGAGATTTTAAGCGCAAATCTTTTTGATTTTTCAATTGAGGAAACAGATTTATTAACCGAGAAAAGTTCTAAACGGATAAAACCTGGAGTATTTAGTCTTTCCGACTTCGTACTAGCTTATATGGCGTTTTTGAGCCACTCTGTAAATATAGACTCACAGAAATTGATTCAAGAAAAATTGGATGATCTTGTCGCTGGTAAAATACTCGAGCGTAATCCTAAAGACGGCGATCTTGAGTATAAAGATGTAATTGAACTGGTAAAAAAACTATCAACATCTCCAAACTTAGATAAATGGTTTAGATTAAGCAACAATTTTATTGGATTTAGTTCAGAAATAAGAAATTCTTATAGCTTCCTAAAAGATTTAGATATTACTGCATTTGAAGAATCAATTGAGCAGTTTGAAATATCGTTCAAGGAGTTTGATGTATCGAAAATTAAACTTGGTAAAGCTAGAAGAATTGCAGTTGCACATTTTATTAAAAATTTAGAGTCATTAACAGGCCGCTCATCCAGTGTAATTACAGATAAATTACTTGATGTAATTGAATAAATGTCACTTCAAATAGATAATTATTTTTCAATAATAGAATCGAATGAGATAGCTCCAGCTTTACCGCAATTACCTATAATTCAGCAAACGATTCTCAAAATAGACTCTAATAGTTCCGAAGAAGCAGCTTTGGTCAGACTTCTTATAGGATCCGTTAGTTTTTCACACATTTCATCAAATAAGAACATACCTCAACGTATAAATCATTCAATTTATGGCTTACCAAAAAATAATAAAATTAATGAACTTACAATTAAAAAGAAACTGTCGAAAATTGATATCAGCCATTCAGCACTTGATCATTACTTACGAAAAAGCCTGAAGCAGAGAGAGTTTTATAAAACTTTATTGCTAGAGACTTTGCATTACTTTCACAGAAGAAGAAGAAATGAAGAATGCATGGCTTTCTTACACTTATATCGTTTCTTGGAGCGCGTTTCTTTTTCTTTTCCACTAGCATATGCTTCTGCTTCAAAAGACTACTTAGGAGCATTTGATTCTCTTAAAGAGTTTTTAGGAGATAGTAAAACAGAGTTGCCATTTTTCAATAGATTCGCTGAGTCAATATTTGAGGATGTCATACTGGACAACGCAACTGAATTTTCATTTCCCGCGCTATCAATTGATGAACAAAGAAAAGCTGTATTCTGCTTAGACAAATGTTTATTTAGCAAAGAGAACATAGAATCCAAAACTGGTCAATCAATCAGAATTAAAAATCGTGGAATGCTAGATCTGATAATAGGTGTTAGGAATAGATTTTTTCATCAAAACTCTAGTCACAAACACAACTTGACCCTAATTGATATACCTATGCCTGATCTATTTTTCCAAGCAATTAACGAAAAAATGTTTGCTTGGTTAGCTTTAATATATTTTGAAGTACTCAAGCAAAAAATAAACGCAATTTATTAAATTATCTGTACTTAAATGTCCTTTATATCTAGTCTAAAGGACGCGGCGGTTGCACCGCCCTGCGCTGCTTGCGCATGCGCTAGGCTATGCAACCTTTGCGCCTAGAATGGCGTTGTTAAAGTATTAATTTCGCTTGGTAAATATCTAAAAAATATCATTGCTGCATTTCTGTCTGTAATAAATAAGCTTTGGTCTTTGGTAGCTTCAATCATTAATGCAGGATCAAAACGTATATAAAGCTCTTGCACAGCTTCTGCTAAAGTTTCAGCACGCATCCATTCACCGCTTGATTCAGGTAGCTTAATGCTTCTTGGAACCCAATAACGCTTACGATTAAATTGATGGTGTTCTAGATAGCTTTTAGTAATGTATTTAGAAATATAACGCGCAATGCCTACAGTTTGTTTAATTGGATCTATAGCACGTCTTTTCTGCTGTTTAAGATCTACATTGCCAAGTGCTTCACTTCCCCGCTCATTACCTTTACCACCTAACGCAATTTGCCAACAACGCCTCAATAAATCAGCTTTTACAAATCCATTGATGGCAGCATGAATGTGATAGTGTTCACCGCTTTTATGCAGCTCTGGTACAGCAATATAATCAAACTTTGAGTCGGCAGCATCTAGAACACGCATAAAGCGTTTCCAGGTGGCAATCACTTGATCGTAATCGGTGAGTAAACCTCTACTGGTTAAAGTTAATAAACGGTCTGCGCGAATCTCAATGGCAAAATGGCGTACTTTTCTGGCAGCACGAAAAGCGGCTTTTTCTCGATCACGTAGAATATCAGCTTCATCACGTTCTTTTGACACTGTGCGCAAGCCACGATCACGATTAGCATTAACCAATCTGTTTAACGCATTACGATTTACTAATACTGCTTTAGCTTCAAATCCGCCTTTTGTGAAAGGTTGAATTTTTAGCCGCCATTGTAAATCTTGATCAAATATTGGCTGATTAATGGTTTGACTCCACATGTAGGGATGATCAGGCGGCAATACAGCATGTTGATGTTCTTTTGTTAAGTCAAAGCGATCTAAATCAATCATTTTGTCATCTCCAATACTGATTGATGACGCTGACTGTTTACATAGGCTTCTAGATCATCTAAACGATAACGCACAGCGCGAGAGCCTATTTTGACAAATGGTACTCTTGCACCAGCCCATCGATCACGCTCTAGAAAGGCAATACTGACATTAAGAAATTTAGCAGCTTGTGGCGTACTAAGTAGTTGAGTTTGAATCTGCATTTCTGTTTCCTTTTGTTTGTTTAAGGTGGAAACAGTGTGCAAGTAGCGGAAATTGTAGGCTAGAACACTAAATTATTATCAGTAGTACACTAAAATTAACTGATTGATTATTATCAAATATTTATTAAATAACTGTATTACATTGAGCCTTTCTTATACTGTGCGTAATAACCTGACAATGTTCTTTCTGCTAAAAAAAGTGCCTCTTCATATGTAAGTTTTTCATAATCTTTAGGCGAGCGAAATAAAATCACCCTTTCAAACTCTTGTAAGCTACTAAAAAATCTTCTCGCAGCCTCATCCGCTGATAGTTCTTTACTGTCAATTAGGCTGCCGAACTCAGCTATGAATCTGTCTTTTAATTCTTTTTTTACTTTAGATGGCTTTCTGCCCTTATTTTTACTTGGCACACCTGAAGAGTCAGGTGCTGAATTTGATACATACTCATGGGTATAATCTTCAATTTCATAATCTTTGATTGTTTTAATAACTGCATCAAATTCTTCAATTTCAAACGGCTGCATATGGGGAAGTTTAGCAGCGCCATACTCTTCAAAACTGATCTTATGATTTCTCAAACCAAGATCATATGGTGGTAAATAACCACTAGCAATTTTTTGCAACTGCTCTGAGCTTACTTTAGAGATAGTAATCATTCGACCTGTGAGTTGATAATATTTTGTTGCCAATGCCTTAGCCTGTAAACGGCATGGGGCATGATGCCAATTCCACAATGTTTCAATGTAATAACGAAATATATATTTTTCGCCAATACGACCCATATACTTTTTCAGAATTAAGGTGAAAGGCTGATACTCATTTGAATTTTTATCGAATTGATCAACGGTGGTAATGATTTCAAATGGATCGTAAATATTATTGAAATCTACAGCTTTTAAATCTTCGAAAAAATTTGGCAGATTTTTATACCAATTGCGTTGAAAATAAACTCTTGAATCGCCAGATCTGAGCCACTCAATTTCAATACCAAAATATTCGGCAGTTTTTTCTAAGAAGGTTGGCGTTAATTTTTGCAGTAATCGATCATCAGAATGAAGATCATAAAGTGTAATATCTTCAAATCCTTTAACTTCTGGAATCTCACTAATTTCAATTCCATGCATTACGAATAGCTCTTTAAATCGTTTTGCAGTTAATGCAGGTGTGCCTGCTTGAAAATCAGGCTCATCAAACTCATGACCTTGTCGATTAATAAGCCACGAAGTTAATTGATTTAGTAAGCGCATCAACTCAAGTCATTATGCTGTCAAAGTTTGCAATGGCTTTACGTTTGCATTGAATTTACTTCTTGCTTGCCATAAATCATAGGTTGTTTGTTCTGCTAACCAAAGATCAGCACGACCACCATTTTCGACACCTAGCCACTTTTCTATTCTTAATGCCATTTCGGGTGAGATTGCAGCATGACCGTTTAAGACGCGGGACAAAGTGTTTCTAGTAATACCAAGTTGATCAGCAGCCTTAGTGGTATTTAAGCCAAGCGCAGGAAGAATATCTTCTTTCAAAGTTGCGTCTGGGTGTAATGGTTGAGAGATCATGCTTACGTCAATTAAGCCGCTAATATTTCAAACTCGGTAGCTTTAGCAATCGGTTTTACTTGGCGATTTTCTCTGACCATTTCAACCAATCCATAGCTAGACATGGTTTTTAATGTGCGAGAAAGGTTACTTTGTTTTCTGCCTGTCAATTCTGCCAATCCCGAAATAGACTCAGGGCGTGATACCTGGATCACTTTAAGCAAAGCACGATTTTCATCACTCAAGACTTCGGCTAATGACTTCATAGAAGAAAACCAAATTTTAGGTTCATTGGCTTTAGGTTTATATTCGCCTTTAGCAATTGCCAACAAGCGATCACGCATTTTATCTTGCGACATAATGCCAATATTAATCCGATTATTCATTTCTTTAACTCCTTTAATACGCTGTCTACTTCTGCAAAGAAATCAGCGAGCAATTGTGCTGCATCTTTAAATTCATATGGCACGCCTTTATCAAGTGAATGACTATGCTTATGATCATAGGTGAGGCGTTGCCCTGCATACGTATACTTTTTAGGCGGTTTAACTGAATGGCTATTGTCATAACCAATCATCCGCTTTCCATACTTATCATGCAGGGTGAGCGAGTAGCGTATTCCATGCGGAATCATTTCAGTCACTTCTACTCGCCACGCCTCAAATTTCATCCAATATCCGTTTTCCATTGCATAAACGGTATCGTGCATTTCTAGCAGTGTATCTAGTGTGTGGTCTATCTGCATTTATATATCATCTGATGATAATTGTAAAGTGAAGTTCAACTTGCTTTATTTACCTGTAATTGAATAACGGGAGTAACTTTTACACCGATACAACTGAGTATGTAGTCAGTAATTTTTTGCATCGGTGCGCGTAATCTTTCCACATCTGTAATGATATAGCCAGCAGTAACATCATTAGTCATTTTATGATTTAGCAATCTTTTAAGCGAATAAACAGAAATATCCAAGCTTTCGGCAATCGTAATAAAAGTACGCCTTAAATCATGAACCGTAAAACTAACACCACTTTCATTGACCACATTGCGAATTTGCTTTTTGGGATCAGTTAAACCGCCTTTACCCAATTCATTAGCAAATACATAATTAGTCGTAGCTATTTGTTTTCTTTGCCATAGTAAATCGTACAAGAAAGTAGTGAGTGGTAACGTATGATCAATATGGTTTTTAGTATCGGTGACTATTAAGGTGCGATCTTTAAAATCAACGCGACTCCAGATAAGGTTAGCAGCTTCGGACCGTCTTAAGCCTGTGAATAAAACGAGTAAGAGGAAATCTCTTACTGCCTCACGGTTTGGAGCAATAGTATCGTTTTTTAAATTCATGACAGATTCATACCAGGGCGCAAGATCATAATGCTTGATCAAAGTGTTTCTACGATTGACGCGATACCAGGAACGAAGCTGGGTTAATCTGCTGACAGGATTGGTTTTGAAAATAGAATCACCGTTACTGTCTTCATATTTAACCATTGCATAGTTTACAATCGCTCTAAAATTACGCATGGTTTTATTCGCTTGTGAAGGTGTTTCTTCACCAATTTTGCGAAACTTGGCTTCAACCATATCTTTGCTGATTTCAATTAATGGTTTGTTTAGCCAGTCGCCTAAATAAAATTTGAAGGTACGGCGATAATCTTGAATGGTACTTTTCTTTAGATTAACTCTAGATTTAATGTAATCGTCTAAGGCTTCACTTAAAGTAATTAGTTTGGCTTTCCTGGCTTTTTCTTCATCGTGGGGATTTTTACCGAATGATACTTCAGCAAGGATGCTGCGAGCATGATTACGTGCTTCATCTAAAGAGATAACATTGTGCCTGGCGATAGATACTCGAACTGTTTTACCGTGAAGTTTACTTTCAGCGAAATAGACTTTTACTCTTCTGCTTACTCTTAAGCCAAAACCGATTAATTCAGAATCACGATAAAAAACTTGTCCTGATTCTTCAAATCCGATTTTCTCGACAAATGCTTTTGTTAGTTTTTGTAACATGGTTAGACTCCGATCTACTCAATTTTTCGTTAAAAATTAGTAGCCACCTAGTAGCCTAAATCGAGAAAAATTGCTTAAAACGCAGTATAACTATGTAAAATTCAGTAGCAATAGTTTGGCTACTAAAGTCATGTTTTTTAAAAGAATTTCGTACAATTTCCATTATAAAACAATAACTTAGGTTGATTTTCATAATCCTGGGGTCGAGGGTTCAAGTCCCTCTTTCCCATTTCAGGGATATTACAAAATATCGTAGCCCATAAAAAAGCCTCTTAGTTAATCG
>JAZKFP010000146.1:0-6340 GCA_040386355.1 Pseudomonadota bacterium
GGCATCATCAAGAAAATGCTCGACTTGAATTAGCACAAGATTATTTCGCTGCAGGATTGGTAGATCGTGCCGAACGTTTACTACTCGAATTAGTAGAGGTTGGTGGCAAATATCGACGTGATGCTTTAGCTTTCCTTTGTAAAATATATGAACAATTAAAAGATTGGCAGCGTGCTTCAGAAATTGGCGAACAATTATTAAAAGCCGGTGACGCTTACGCAATTATTATGTTGGAACATTACTCGTGCGAACAAGCTGAACAACGTATTAAGCAAGGCGATTTTTCAGGCGCGCGTTCTTTCGTAAGACGGGCAAATCAATTTGATCGACGTTCCATTCGTGCGTTATTAATCTTGGCAAGGATTGCATTGCAAGAAGATCAATTTGAAGAAGTATTAAGTATTGGAGATCGCATTCAGCAACATCATTGGAATTGGGCCGGTACAATACTGCCGACCTATTTAGATAGTTGTCATCGTCTTAATCAACTGGACCGCTACGAAGCATTTTTATTACGCGTTTTAGAACAAGGTATGTTACCGGAAGCGGCTCTGGCATTGGCGGAAGAATTAGAAAAATCAGAAGGTGTTACAGCCGCTGCAGATTTCTTAGGTAAATCTTTAATTCAACAAGTATCACTACCTTTAATAACGCATTGGATGCAATACGTTATTCAACAACCAGAACACAACAATTCAACATTATTACCTATCTTAAAACACCTGCATTTGTGGTGCGCCTCGGTCATTTTACATGCACCGCTTTACCGCTGTGATTCTTGTGGCTACTCCGCGTCCGAAACATTTTGGCAATGTACACAGTGTCAACAATGGGGACAAGTGAATCCAATTCATCAAGTGGCAGAGCAACGAATGTAAAAAATAAAATTTAAAAATGATATTTGGAAATTCATGTTTCAAATAAAAGATTGGTTAGTTAATCCAAATTGTAAGGCTATTCCGATTTAAGAATCATAATGTGTGAATAGTTAATTGTTTAAGAAAATATCTTCAGATGATCCAGAGAGGCTCAATGCCAATCATAAGTCGGTTTTTGGGAATAATTATTACAATGTACTGGGATGATCATGCCCCGCCTCATTTTCATGCAAAATATTCCGACTATGAAATTACCGTTAATATTTTATCTGGCGTTGTTGAAGGAAAGTTTCCTCGAGGTGCTTTGCGTGATGTGCTTGAATAGTATGAGCTTCACAATGAGAAGAGTTAATGAATAATTGGATAGTTGTCAGAATGGCGAAACTCCACAACTAATCGCACCGTTGGAGTAAGCATTATGTTTCTTCATGTAATAGATGCTAAGTATGTGACGGGCCACAAAGTTGAAGTTGTTTTTAATGATGGTCGCAGAGTGATTGCTGATTTAACAGAAGCTTTGAAAGGAAAAGTATTTGAAGCTCTTAAAGATAAAGCTGAATTTTCTCATTTAACGGTTGATTCAGAGCTTGGCACTATTTGTTGGGCAAATGGGGCTGATCTAGCACCAGAATATATATATTTTCAAGCATTCAAGCATGAACCTAATTTACAGCAGCAATTTAAGCAGTGGGGCTATTTGCCTTAAAGCCGATTTATAAAACCACAACTTTCGATTAAGCTGCATCGCAATTAATGTGTTTTAAGTTCGTTTGGAAATTTTTTTTATGCCTTCAAAAATTCAGTCACCAATTATCGTGGCGTTGGATGTTGCTACGTTGCAAAAAGCGCGTTCATTAGTTGATATGTTAGATCCGACTTTATGCCGAGTAAAAATTGGCAAAGAATTATTTACTGCGGTCGGACCCGCTGTTGTTGAGCACTGTGTTGTTCAAGGTTTTGATGTTTTTCTCGACTTAAAATTTCACGATATCCCTGCGACTGTTGCGTCTGCCTGTAAATCCGCTGCTGATTTAGGAGTATGGATGCTCACCTTACATGCGTGTGGGGGCGAAGCCATGATGCAAGGAGCAATTGAAAAAATTCAATTAGCTAAACATCAACCTTTGCTTGTTGCAGTAACGGTTTTGACCAGCATGGATGAAAGTCAGTGGAATAAGATGGGTTCAAAATTCAATATTTCTGAAGCGGTTGCGCTGTATGCTGCAATGGCAAAAGACGTTGGAATGGATGGTGTAGTTTCTTCTGCGCATGAAGCGCAATCTATAAAACAAACATGTGGCGCAAATTTTATTCGAGTCTGTCCTGGAATACGTTGGCAATCTTCTAATCATGATGATCAATCGCGAGTAATGACACCAATACAAGCAATCGAGGCAGGCGCATCGTATTTAGTAATTGGCCGACCTATTACTCAAGCGCGGGATCCGAAAGAAGCGCTATTGCAATGTATTGAACAGCTTCGGGTTTAATTCAAATTTCTAAAAAAACTCTTGAGACCTATCGACCTTTAGCGATTTTCTGTGTCGCAATCTTATAAATGTTACTTAATTTACACGCGGGCGAATAATTATTCGCCCCTACATGAAGCATCAAGAACCCATTTTAAATTCAGGTTTTATTAAACCTAATTCTTTGCCTAGCTTTCTATTTTTAAGGGATCCTAGAGGCGAATAATTATTCGCCCGTCTTGAAAGATGTCTATTGATTATTAAATATTTGAAAAGTGTTTTAGGAACCCCCTTTTGTCCTTGATACAAACTGTGATATCGATCACAGTGACTTCTGAGCTTGATTGGTAATTTCGTTACAGATCTTTATTCGGGAAAATAAAGATCTAAAAGGAATTATCTTTTAACTTGGGGGAAATTATGTCTAACACAAAACATCAGACCTTTGTTCAATTTTCTGAATCTGCACATTCCAAACAACAAGTCGCTAAGAAAATTACTGCGCTTATTAAGCAAATTAGTTTAACAACAGCTGCAGTGGTTTCGTTGACTGCTGGTGGTTGGTCATTTGCCGCTGAAGAAACACAAGCTGCAACGCCTGCTACAACAACAGCAAGTGTAAGTGTTGAGCAGAAAGTAAACATCAACACGGCAACAGCGGAAGAACTAGCTGAAGGTTTGAAAGGAGTCGGGCCAGCAAAAGCCGATGCAATTATTAAGTTTAGAGAGTTGCATGGTGCATTTAAAACCATTGATGATTTAAAACAAGTCAGTGGAATTGGTGATGCGATGGCAGAAAATTTATCTACTCAAATTATTTTTTAAAATAGTAATTTTGAATTAGGCTGATTCAAAACTTGAGCTTGCAGATGCGTTGAAAGCAATAAGATTAACGCATCTGCTTTATTCGCCTTTGCATTAGATAATTAACAATCAAAAGCTTTTGCTTGATTTTTAAGGCTTTCTGCTTTATCTAGTCTCCTCGGAAGCAAAAAATAATGAGTTGGGCAATATTAGATTAACGCCTTTGGTTCTTTTGAAAATCGAAAAAGAATAATTATTAAAGACGTGTTGTTGTATTAGTGCCTTATTGCTAGCACTAAACAAACGGATAAACACTTGTAATGCACATGGAGGTTTTTAGTGAGTCACACTGAGCCGCATCAAGAAATGCGCGCCGATCAAAATGAGCACTCTTCAGATACTGATCAATCTGCTCAAAATAATTGGTTTGTTGTTCACACCAAGTCGCATCAAGAAATGCGCGCTGAAGAACAACTTCTCAATCAAGGTTTCCAAGTCTATTTACCCATCGTTACACGCGAAATACACGGTGGTCGTTTTAAACGCGAGCCACTATTTTCCAATTATCTTTTTTTAGCAAATAAACCTTCTCCTACACAATTCGGCGTTATCCGTAGTACGCGTGGTGTTCAAGGACTTGTTCGTTTTGGAACTGAATTTGCCATGCTGGAAGGT
Source organism: Pseudomonadota bacterium (assembly GCA_040386355.1). Taxonomy (GTDB): domain Bacteria; phylum Pseudomonadota; class Gammaproteobacteria; order Pseudomonadales; family UBA6940; genus JAZKFP01. The sequence goes on from JAZKFP010000146.1 coordinate 3,827, forward strand.
TCCAGCATACGAGCATTACGCGAACGTGAGCTTGGAATTGCTCCGATTGTACGATTTCAGGAGCAACAGGAAGTGCGCATCACCGATGGACCTCTTATCGACTTAGATGCCATATATTTATGTCGATGCGGAGTTGAGCGCGCAATGGTGTTATTGAAGCTTCTCAATCGCTCACAGCGCATTGAAATAAGCGAACGTTTTTTAACGCCAAAAAGATCGTAATTGATCGACTTTAAATATCCTCAATATTTGCTCATACAGCAGAACCAAATTCTAAAAAAGATTTAGCCTGCTACACTGAGCTCAAATTAACTCAGGAATTTTCCCATGCACGCCGTGGCCTTGCTGGTTCAAAGTTTGCTGTTTGCCCTACTTCTGATTTTGATTACGCGTGATTTCTGGGTGAAGCTTGGTTTTGTTGATCATCCAAATCGCCGTAAACAACATTTGCATCTTGCTACATTAGCAGGTGGTGTGTCGATTTTTTTTGCCTTTTTAGGAATGTCATATTGGTTGTTGCCACACAGTATTGCGAAATCACAACAGGGTTTTTTTTGGGCGGCTTTTTTAGTCACACTGCTAGGTGCGTACGACGATCTTGTGTCAGTACTACCGAGTAAACGAATCGTTCTTCAAATACTTATTATTTTGTTGCTCATTGATTATCAAAGCTTACGATTACCAGATACAAGTTTTTTAAATAATATATTGGCTTCAGAACCTTTATTAGCCATTGCATTTATTATCGTTGCTTTTTTAATTGGAATTAATACTTTTAATTTAATCGATGGTGTTGACGGGTTGTCGAGTGGATTATTTTTAATTGCGGGTGGATTTCTGTGGATAACCAGTTATTGGTTTGATTTAAATGATAATTATTTAACAATGTTGATTTTAATTGGGTCTGTTGGTGGTTTCTGGTTAGTTAATTTTCGTTTTCCCTGGCGTAAACATGCACAGATTTTTTTAGGTGATGCTGGAAGTACGCTTCTAGGATTTTCTTTAGTTTATTTTATTATTCAATTTTCTAATGGGCAGATTAGTAACATCCCACTAATTTATTTGATTTGGTTTGCTGCCATTCCAATTTTAGATACTTTAAGTGTAATGATTTTTCGATTGGCAGAAGGTCGTTCACCATTTAGAGCCGGAAAAGAACATATTCATCATTGTTTGTTAGCGCGTGGTTTAACAGTGATGCAAGTTTCTTGCACATTATACCTAACAGCATTCTTTATTAGTTTAATTGGTTTGCTCTGTATGATTTTTCAAGTTTCTCCTTTGCTAACTGGTTGTGGGTTTGCCATTTTCATTATTTTAAGTGTGTTGATCGTAGCGCGTCTTCGACAAAACTGGCTATTGCCTAAACAAATTTTAACGAATGAGATAATAAATCAGCATGTTTCACCAACTTGAGCATTCATCTTTAAAAAAAATAAATAGTATTCAGCAATGGATTCAAATAATACCACGATGGATGAAAAAATGCGTTCATCTATTGCTGGATGAAATTATCATTTTTTTATCGTTATGGACCGCTATTCAGGTCGTACAAAAATTAGAATCAGCATTTTTTATATCGCATCCATTAAAGTTAATTGTAGCGACTATGGTCTTTTCAGTATTGTGCTTACGGGCGTGGAAAATTGATGCAAGAGTTTTGCGATATATAGATTACCGAGACCTCGCAAGTTTTTTTCAGGTCGGATTATGTTTGTCAGGTTTTGTTGCGATACTGGGAAGATTGCTTACCGAAATATTTTGGCTCGAAGTTTCGATGATATTTTTTGTAATTTTCATTGTATCAATGATCGCAATGAAGCTTACATTAGCAAGTGTTTTTTTAGTGAAAGGTCGAGATCGTCAAGAAAAAAGTATTTTAATTTCTAAGGGCAAAGGTGTCTCGGCTTTTATTGAAGAAGTATCGCATCACACAAAATTTAATATAATTGCAACCGTTGACATTGATCAACAATTTGAAGGTGCAATGATTCGTGGAATTCCAATTGTTAGTTTACATGCCGTGAATGACATTGTGCATGAGTATCCCAATGTTGAAATTATTATCGATGATGCTCGATTAACCGGCGCACAAATTGATTGTGTTAATAATATGCGCCAAATTGAAAAGTGGTCTGACAATTTACCTGTTTTTTGGAATTCATTATCGCGTCAAGGCCAAATGGATGAGTGGATTGAAGATCAGATTAAACGTCATTTTGAAATCCCAGATCAGCAAGTCGAATTACTATTAGATAATGACTTAGCTGCAAAAGATTGGTTGCAATTAAAAGATGCCTCGGTATTTTTAACATTGTCTGCTGATATATATGGTTCAGGATTAGCATTGACGTTATTACGAGTGTCAGTGCGCACCTTGGTCATTGCTGCTCCCGATGAAATTCTTCTGAATCGTTTTCGCGAACAATGCTTAAATGTTTTTGGAGTATTACCTGACTATGTGCATTGGGTAATTGGTCGCTTTCATCATCCAGAATGGTTTGAAAAAATTAT
>JAZKFP010000147.1:0-3421 GCA_040386355.1 Pseudomonadota bacterium
ACCAGCGCTTGGAAATCGTGTTCAAGCTCATCCTCACGTGTTAGAACCGGATTATGACCTAACTCTTCAACCACAATAATTGCAGTATCACGATCAATATTTTGGTTAACGGTTGCAACCACGCCAAGCTTCATTAAAGTACCAATTACTTTGGTAGCTTTTAAACTCATTTGGTTTGCAAGATCAGCTACTGAAATATCTTCACCAACCCGTACATCACGTCGAATAGGACCGGTTGGACTTTGAAACCCATGCTGACCACTACCACGTAATTTACGATTGCGGTTTAAAACAAGCTTAGTATTTTCTTGCTGTTGAGATTTTTTAACCCGCTTGATTCGACGATCGTCTTTTTCTTTCGCAGCATAACTTTCTTCTAATGCTTGCTTGAGAATAGTACCGCCAACTTCAGGCTCATCTTGTTGCAGTTGCTGAATTGAATCAACACTGCCACCTCGCTTTTCTAATTCTTCCGCTACACGTTTTGCGGCTTCTAATGTTTTCTTGCGAGCAAGTTCATCTTTCTCTTTACGAGTCTTTTCATCAAGATCACGACGTTTACGCTCTTCTTCACGTTTTTGTACTTCACGTTGTTTTGCTTCTGCATCAATTGGAAGTGCAGATTCTGTCGCTCTACTAGATGTAGAAACCACGTCTAAAACCGCAGAACGTTTTGGTCGACCACGATCATCGACGTGAGTACGATTTGCACGCTTATTAGGAGTGTCATCATAGGATGAAGGTTTTTTGACAACTGTTTCATATTGTTCTGCATGAACAGTATTCTGATTTTCAATAGTTGATTGCTCTGAAGAGGCTATTGATTCGGCTGCGTTAGATTCTAAAAGATTTGCTTGTTGCAGATCTTCTAATGCTGCTGCATCCGCTGCTTCTTGTGTTTGATCTTCAACGCTAGTCGTATCATCACGTTTGACATAGGTACGTTTTTTACGTACCTCTACGCTAACGGTTTTGCTTCGGCCACTTTGTCCTGAAACTTTTACCTGACTGACGCTCTTACGACGTAGTGTAATTTTCTTAGAGTCGGAATCTTGACCATGCGCCTTTTTCAAAAAAGATAAAAGTGCCTGCTTCTCATCATCCGTTACGACATGATCAGAGCCTGCATGCGATAGGCCAGCGTCTTGCATTTGTTGCAATAATTTATCAACTGACACACCGACAACTTCGGCCAGTTCTTTAACGGTTTCATTCGCCATATAAAAGGGTCTCTTTCCTTTTTAATACTGAAGAACCCCTATGGGTTTTTCAGCTTCTGTTAAAACGGGGTACCTGCCGCAGAATGAATTTCCCGTAAAATGCCGTTCGCAAGGCATTTAGTGCTTACTTATTCGCCTGCTCACATCCTCTTGCTTTAAACAAGAGCAGTATGTTGCGCGGGCTTATTACATAAGCGCCTACGGAAAAACCATTCTGCGTTTGGTATATTCAAAAGATTGGCTTTAGCAGCGCAAATCTTATACATGAACATTTGCAGATGTATCTTCTTGAAACCAGATTTCGCGCGCTTTCATGATTAATACGGCTGCTTGTTTTTCATCAAGTGTATTAATGAGCTGGACTAATTCATCCACTGACTGCTCTGCTAATAAATCTCGATTACTAATACCTTTTGCAGCCAACCGAATTGCTAGCGCTTGATCCATGCCTTCCATTTTCAATAAATCTTCGGCAGGCGGTTTCTCATTAATTTGTTCTTCATTGGTTAATGCCTGAGTGAGCAACACATCTTTTGCGCGCTTACGAATTTCTTCAATCATTTCCTCATCAAATTCTTCAATACCAAGCATTTCATTAATGGGGACATAGGCAATTTCTTCTAATGTTGTGAAACCTTCTGCCACTAACACTTCTGCAATTTCTACATCAACATCCAATGATTTAACGAAAGCATCGATAAAATCTTTTGATTCGTCTTGTTGTTTTTTCGCAGCATCGGTAACAGTCATGACATTTAAAGTCCAACCGGTAAGCTCACTTGCTAAACGAATATTCTGACCATTTTTACCAATTGCTTTTGCAAGTTGCTCGTCTTCGACGGCAACATCCATGGAGTGAGAATCTTCATCCACCACAATAGAGACAACTTCAGCAGGTTGAATTGCTTTAATCACACGTTGCGCTGGATCTGGATCCCACAAAATAATATCTACGCGTTCACCACCAAGCTCGTTGGATACAGCTTGCACTCGAGCGCCGCCCATACCAACACATGCACCGACTGGATCAACACGCTGATCCATTGAACGGACCGCAATTTTTGCACGCAAACCAGGATCACGCGCAGCACCATTAATAGTGATAACACCTTCACCAATTTCTGGCACTTCAACGCGGAATAAAGCAATTAACATTTCGGGATGAGTACGGCTCACAAATAATTGAGGTCCACGTGGCTCTTCGTTAACCGCGTAAAGTACGCAACGTACTCGATCGCTCATACGGTATTGTTCACGCGGAATCATATCTTCGCGACGCAGCAAGCCTTCAACGTTACCACCAAAATCTAGCACTAATGAATCGCGTGTAACTTTTTTGACGACACCTTGAATTAAATCACCGATACGTGGACGGTATTGTTCAATGGTTTGTCTTCTTTCCGCTTCACGTACTTTTTGTACAATAACTTGCTTAGCAGTTTGAGCAGCAATACGACCAAAGGCTACCGATTCAATACTTTCTTGATAATAATCATTTAATTTAAGTGTTACGCCTTTTTCTTCAGCGTCTTCCACACCCATTACGCAATTCGGATTTTCCCATTCTTCACTGTTGTCATCGACGATTTTCCAACGACGGAAGGTTTCGTAATCGCCTGTTTTTCTGTCAATAGCAACGCTAACATCTACGTCTTGTTCAAAACGTTTTTTCGTAGCTGTTGCCAGTGCAGTCTCAATCGCTTGAAAAATAATTTCTTTCTCAACGCCTTTTTCATTTGAGACTGTCTCAACCACCAATAGAATTTCTTTATTCATAATGTGCTTTCCAAAAAATTCATCCCCACCTGCTCCATAATGATTTTCCAGGTTGTTACATACTCATTCGCCTGCTTACATACCGCTTTTTATATAAACAAAGAGCGGATGCTGTGCGGGCTACTTCACATGCGTGCAATGTCGTTAAAGACATTGCACCTGGAAAATCACTCTGCATTTGGTGTTCACATTTATGCGTATGCGTTATTAACAATCTTGTAATTCATTACTCTAAAACTAAACGTGCTTTTAAAATATTTGAAAATGGAATGGCAATGGTTTCTTCAGCGACTTGCAAATGAACTGTGTCATCGGTTACTGAAGCAATAATACCTTTCCACTTTTTACGGCTTTCAATACTTTGACGCGCTTCTATACGCGCTGGATGATTTTCAAAACGTCGAAATTGATCCAAACGAAATAGT
>JAZKFP010000148.1:0-5613 GCA_040386355.1 Pseudomonadota bacterium
TCATTTTTAGGCTGTTATGTGCAATGTTTAAAGTTACCCATCCATTAATGACTCCGTTTCATGTAAAAACGGATTTGAGTGAAACATTTTCCTCAAAGATTTTAATTTTTATATTTTGTTTAAAGCCGCTTAATGACGCTTTATATGCGTATGAAATTTCTAAGTATATGTACCTAGCCATTCTGCTAGGCGCTGCTTTTTTTGCTTTTGTAGGTAATCGATTACGCATATCAGAGCTAGATAAACGTCAAGACAATCACTGGCTCATCTACAGCTTTGGTGTAATCGGCTATGCCTGCTTTTTAGGGTTACTTATTGTATTTAAAAATGGTTCAGTTGTTGATTTAATAAAGAAAGTCAGTCCTTTTTTAGTATTAATATTAATGGGATCAATCTATAAAGGTAATGCTTTAAACGCTATTAAGTGGATGGCATTACTAGTTCTTGTTTCAAACTTTTTATTATTGCCTGTAGGTTACGGTTGGGTTGAATGGGGTAGTGTTCGCACTTTTAAAGGTTTCTTTTATTTCAAAACAGATTTAGCTTTCTCCGTTTGTATGGCGCTATTTGTTTTCTTCGTGGCTAATGATAAAAAAATCGACTGGAAGTTTTTAGGCTTAGCTGCAATGACAGCGATCATGGTTTTATTATCTAATTCTCGCTTAAATTATTTACTATTATTTATCATCATGTTTTACGTAATGTTAAGTGCAGGTTATTCTTTCGCCACTCTCATTCGGGCTGCCGTACTTATCTCAGTTGCTGCTCTAATTTTTCTGTTGCTTTATGATTCTTCCAAATTTTTATCTTTTGATATGTCGAATGAAGAACGCTTTACGCAAGGGCGTAATCGAATTTGGGCAGTCATTATTGATCATGGAATTGCAAAAGCAACTTTTTCCGAATGGATGTTTGGCCAAGGCCTTATTGCAGATTGGTTGTTAAGCCATTATTACGGCGCTCTTGATAAAGTACATGACGCACACAACGAAGTTCTTCATTTATTAATGAACCAAGGTTTAGTTGGATTGTTTTCCTATTTTTTCCTTTGGTTTTTTGGGTTCAAAATTCTAGGTTGGAAAACTATGAGCCGGGAATCAAAAATAATTTTAGGATTAGGTTGTGGCATGTTGTTAATTCAAAGTATGACTACGGTTCTTTCCAGTTATTTTTTAAAAACCTGGTGGATGGTTGTCGTAGCTTTACTCGCAAAATGGAAGACCGATGCGCTAGTAAAAACAGCCTCCTAAATTAGATATAGATACCCGTACCGAATGAAGATTATGGCGCTTAGCGCGTCGCGACTAAATGCAGCGGCCGGACAAGTGCAACTGTAAAGCATGAATATTTTTTTTCGATTGCGCGGCGCTTTGATGCTGCGTAGCTAAAGCTTTACGCAGCAAAGAACGCTGTGATGCGTTCGACTAAGCAATGCAGTGAGCGGATAAAAGATAATGATGAATACCTAATTATTAAACGCAACGGGTATATACCCGTTGCGTTTGAAAATTAGGTTAAGTGAAACGGTTTAGCATGAATATTTTTTTTCAATCGCAAGGCGCTTTGACGCTGCGTAGCCAAAGCTTTACGCAAGGAAAAGCAACGCAGTAAGTGGAAAAAAAGATCATGATAAACACCTAATTTTGATTCGCTACGGGTATATAGTGAACACACATGAGGTTTACAGGGTGAGATGTCTTACGAAAGATGTTTTGTGGAAAGTACATGCATGTTTCGCCCCTACGATATCCGTTAGAAATTAAGGCGTTTTTAGGAAAATAGTTATTATGTGTAAGGGCGAATAATCATTCGCCCGTGTTTAACGCTGCCAATTAATGATTGACCTGTTACTGATTGAAAAGTTTTTAGAAAATCCCATCTGCATTTGGTTATAACGATTATATAAAAGATTGAGGCGTAACATGCTGGATGTTTTAGTAGTTCAACGGCGCATGACGCACTATCGAATTCCTTTTTTCCAAGCACTAAAAAAAGAATGCGCACAGCGAAATATGCGTTTACATGTTGCTTATGGTGGCTCCACCCCAGAAGAATCCATTAAAAATGACGAAAGTGAATTGGATTGGGGAGTTCGCTTACCAACTCGGTATTTTTTAAAAGGTAAGTTGTGTTATCAACCTTTTGCAAAAATTGCTGCCGATAAAAAATTAATTGTGCTTACGCCAGAAAATAAATTAATTAATAATTTAGCCACTCAATTCTTGAACAAAAAAATACGAGTTGTGCTGTGGGGGCATGGTGCAAATCTTCAAGGAAATCCCAAGAGTTTTCGCGAAAAATTTAAACGCATTGTCGCAAAAAAAGCAGATTGGTGGTTAGGTTATACCCAAATGAGTATGTCTTTAATTACTGCGTCTGGCTTTCCTAAAAATAGAATTACTATTTTAAATAACTCTGTCGATACCACAGAACTGCGTCAAATGAAATACGCTGTTCAACCTGAAACGCTGCAAGATTTACAGCAAAACTATGAAATTAAAGGCGAATGCGTCGGTGTATTCATCGGATCGTTATATGGCGAAAAACGTATTCCATTTATGCTGGAAGCGGTAAAAGCAATACAAAAACAATTGCCACATTTTGAGTTTTTAGTAATTGGATCGGGACCGCATAAAAACCTTATTGAAGATTTTGCACAGCAACATTCTTGGGTCAAATACTTTGGGCCATTAAAAGGCCAAGAAAAAGTTAATATTGTGACAATGGCGCATGTCATGATTAATCCTGGATTAGTTGGGTTAGGAATTTTAGATTCATTTGTATGTGAAGTACCCATGATAACGACTGACTGTAATTTACATAGCCCCGAAATTTCTTATATTGCACACGGTGAAAATGGATTGATGGTTAAAAATACACAATCCGATTATGTGAATGCAGTAGTAGAGCTTTTTAACGATCAACCTATGTTGATGAAATTGCAGAAGGGCTGCGCAGAAAGTGCACAACAATATACTGTGGAAAATATGGCAAAGAATTTTGCGGAAGGGTTACAGCAGTGTTTGGATACACCGTTCTATCGATAATTATACCAACGCACATAAATTTTCCCGCAAAATGCCGTTCGCAAGGCATTTAGTACTTGCTAACTCACCCTAAACCTTTTTAATCAAAAAGGTTTAGCATACTTTTTAGTACGCTCCGCGGGCTTATTTCGCAAGCGCCTAGGTAAAACCCATCTGCATTCGGTATATGATAATAAATTCGTAAACTATTTTTCTTCAGAACCTTCTAACTCAACAACATTTTCTATATCGCCTTTATAAGCTTCCAAAAAAGCATTTCGTAAAATATTACCAAGCGTTGGCAAAACTTTTACATCGGGTTCTTTAAATGAACCTTCTAATGGAATACGTGTAGCTAAACGTTCTTCAGGTTGATTCTGAAAAATCTGCGCAACTCCTGCAACTAAACCTTCCCACACTAGTGCAATAGGATTTTTGCCATCTTGTTGTAAATCTACAATAGCGACCTTATCAAATAGTGGTTTGATATATCCTTCTAACTCACCATCTTTAGCAGCCATTTCTGCAACAATTGCTAAGGTTCCTTTTTCAAAATCAAAGTTTGCATAGGCTCTTGGAAAGTCATTAACTTTACGTAGTGTGAATGGGTCTGTCTTAAAATTCATATCAAAAGTTGGATAGTTCGTGAAGGCATCAATTTTCATAGCCATTTTAAATGCAGCTTCGCCAAACATTCTTCCCTTTACATCTATTGCTGCTAATTTTTGTTGAGCGTCACTTTGCTGATTGGTAAAGTTTTCACCTAACAACATAATTTTATCGAGTTTTAAATTAACATTGGGCTGACTATGATAATCACGGTAATAAATAATTCCATTTTGAATTGCTAAACGATTTATTGAAAGTGGAAAAAGTTCGCTCACAATATCTAGCCAAGGACCATCAACATCAACCTGTGTTTGCTCGGCAGTTGGACCTTTGACAAAATTGATTACCGGCGTGTCCAATTCTATTTCGCCAACTAACGCGCCTTTAAAAATTGCTTTCCATTCAATAGAAAGTTGCGCAACTTTTGTTTTAAAGAAAGGTTCAGGGACATCACCTTTAGTTTTTACAATTTTAATATTTTCAATTTCATAGGCACCACGCCAAAGTTTTATATCAACATCACCAATTCGGCCGTCGTATTCTGGCATTTTATCCAGCGTATTATTGACATAGCTTTTTACAATGTAGGGCAAAGCGATTCGAGCAAGAATTAAGATAACTAAAATAATACCTATTATTTCAATATTCCTAATTATGAAATGTTTCCAAGTGAATATACGCTTTGTTGTCATGATTAAGTCCACATAATAATAATTCGACTTTGCAATGTTACAACAAAGCGATTAAATACCATGTTATTTACAGCACAGAAATTATTCAGAAATAACCGAGAAGGGAAACACAATAAAATGTATAAAAAAACTTCTTTATTTTTTATACATTTTAATCAGTATTTCTATTTAAATGACAATAAAGAGTGTTAATAGAATATTATCAAATACGTTGTTTCTTTTTTACCCAACCAATGCACGCCAGGCCACCAAGCATCATTGCCCATATTTCCATTTCTGGTACCGGTGATACTATCGATAAAGCACCTATAGTAAACACTTGGTAGTCTTCCATATCAGGCATCGCCCAACTGATTGAATCAAATGTACCCTCGAATAGTATTGCCCCCTCACCTTGATAACCAATTAAAGTATTCCCCATTTTATTTAAACCAATCCCTGGTATAGGTTGTAGATAACCATAGCCTTGACTGAGAATTTTAAAGGGTTGATCAAATATATACCCGTAGCGAATGAAAATTAGGTTAAGTGAAACGGTTTAGCATGAATATTTTTTTTCAATCGCAAGGCGCTTTGACGCTGCGTAGCCAAAGCTTTACGCGAGGAAAAGCAACGCAGTAAGTGGAAAAAAAGATCATGATGAACACCTAATTTTCATTCGCTATGGGTATATACCTTGAAGGTGCGACATGTTGTCCAAGATCAACCACAGCAAAAACTGGATTTACTACAGGTTCAGAAAAAGTAAATCCACTGTCTATACCACCAACTGCCGCAATTAATTCGAATGATGGGGGAGGGTTATCAACGGTGGAGCTGATAAAAGATTCGGTATGTCTGAAATGATCTCTACCACCCTTCCCACTGACAGAAGTACCAAATTCTACAAAATGTGTTGAACCACTATAAGTCACATCAACATGTGAACCGTCATTAAAACGTAGTGCTCCTTCTATATCCGGCTTACCTGAAAGATCACCGACAGTTCGATTAGTCCAGTCGGTCCATGTGTAAGTTGCAGCTGAAGTATTCATACTAACGGTGACAAGTGTAAAAACAATAATTACTTTAGATAATGTGTTCATAATCCATCAACTCCATAGAATTGTGAAAAAAGAAAAAAATGGATAAAGGGCATAGATAAAGATTAAGAATAATTACAGCAAGAGCGTATAAAAAAATTTACTCTATTTTTTATACACTGCATTTGATTATTAGTATTTAATTTACCATACCCGTAGCGAATGAAAATTAGGTGTTTATCATGATCTTTTTTTCCGCTTGCT
>JAZKFP010000149.1:0-1556 GCA_040386355.1 Pseudomonadota bacterium
AATGTGTAAATCTGCTTAATATTTATACTCAAGCAATTGTACTTATTATGCGAATATGCCCTTGTTTAGCGCGGTAACCACGTAAACCAGTATTGCGTTTAATTTCGCGACTGATGGTGCTGGGATGACGTTTTAATTGGTGCGCTATTTCTTGTTGATTTAAACCTAGTTTCAAGCATCTATAAATCTGGTATCGGTCAGCTGCGTATAGTTCATCGTGAAATTTTCTTTGGCGAGAAAATGACACAACTTTACCAGCTGGCCGTCTCCTCAAGAAATTGCACTTACTTTGCGAATCCGGCATATGCTTTTAACGTAAATTATGTACAACTAATTTCAGAAATTGTCTGATGATTAATTGATTAGAACGTTCTTTTTTCAATGCTATTTCATATATATTGACATAATTAAAGATTGTGTTATCATGTGTACACAATCTTTAATTTGAGGTTATTTTATGCATTCTGAGCATCCTTCACACTACGATGCGCAAAAGGTTGGCGTTCGAGAGTTTAGAGAAAACTTGGCAAGCTTTATTGAAGGTTCAGAGCCTGTAGCAGTAACCAAGCATGGGGAAACGGTAGGGTATTATATTCCTACAAAGCCTAAACCTCACCAGCAAGATCGTGCCGCATTACTGATTGCTTCCGAAAAAATGCAAGCTCTCTTAAAAGATATGAGTACCTCTGAAGAAGTCTTGGTAAGTGAGTACGAAGCAATAAAAACTAAGGACAAGCACCGTCCATGAGTAATAAGAAAATTATTGTGGATGCAAACGTTATTATTAGAGCGGTTTTAGGTAATAAAGTGATATCTATATTAACCGAGCATAGTCAGCATGTTCATTTTTATACACCTGATATTTGCTTTAAAGATGCTCAAAAGTATTTGCCTCAATTATTTATTAAACATAATAAATCAGATGTATTAGCCCTAGAAATATTAGGGAGCTTAAAAAAATTTATTCATACTGTCGATGTTCAAGCGTATGAGATTTTTGAAAGTAAAGCTAAAGCTCGAATTCAGCACAGAGATATTGAAGATTGGCCGATTGTGGCGTGTTCTTTATTATTAAATTCTCCTGTATGGACGCATGACACAGATTTTTTTGGTACAGGTGTTTCTACGTGGACCACGGAAACTGTTAATTTATATTTAACGGATTAATAATCATTAAGTCATTCTACAAATTTCGATTATTCAATAGTCCGATACTGCCAATAATCGGCCAATAGGTTAAAATTATTATGTCTTAAGTGCTCCCCTCTAAGCTAATTCAAGCAAGTAAAAAAACTCAATTCAGAAATAGAATCAGTGAATCCTTCATATTCGAGAACACAGTTTTAATTAAGACAAATAAGGTTATTATAGTTACTAAGTTCGATAGAAAATCTTTTATATAAACCTCCCCTCCATTAGGTTTACTACTTCTGATAATCCCAGATCATGCGTAAAACTATACCTTGCTGGCACAATATAACTAGCCGATGGATATATTCGATTGCTCAAATTTTTTTCTAAATTTTGCTAAAATTTTCTTGTGATCTAAAACAAAG
>JAZKFP010000150.1:0-41170 GCA_040386355.1 Pseudomonadota bacterium
AAAAGCAGCTTACGGTAGTACAGTTGAAAATCTAAACGTCCAATTAAAAGAGTGGTTGGTTGATCACGGTGAAGCGTTGACTGGAATTGACCAAATGATGTGGTTAGATGACAATGACGAATTTACAGGTCAACCAACCACAAACGAGCAAATACAACTCCATTTCGATAATAACCAACACACTTCTCCACGAAATTTGAATTAATTTTTTTCAAATAGATATACCTGCCTCACATCGGCTTTCCCGTAGGCGCACGTGAAATAAGCCCGCGGAGCCTATGAATATATAGGTGAGCAGGCGAGTGAGCGTGCAACTACCGGGAAAATTAACGTGAGGCAGGTATATTAAAAAAGGGTATTGGTGTTTAACCAATACCCTTTTCTTTTAAGCCTGCTTATCTAAGTTGATTGACTCGCTTGCTCTTTAGCTTTGTTTAATTTTGAGTGGAGCTTAATATTCAAAAATTCAACACTTAATGAAAACGCAATTGCGAAGTACACGTACGCTTTAGGAATATGCAACCCTGAACCTTCTCCCACTAGCACTACACCAATCAACACTAAGAAGCTTAAAGCAAGCATTTTTAACGTAGGATATGTTTGAATAATATTATAGATCGTGCCTGAAGAAATCATCATTACGACAACCGCAACAATAATTGCAGCAAACATAATTGGAATATCATTCGTCATACCTACTGCAGTAATAACCGAATCCAATGAAAACACGATATCCAAAATAATAATTTGCACTAAGGCACTGACAAAACCGAGAGTTGCTCTTGGTTTTTTGTCAGCATCACCTGAAACGATGTCTAAAGAATGATGAATTTCCAATGTGCTTTTTGCGATTAGGAATAATCCCCCACCTAATAAAATAATGTCGCGCCATGATATTTCTTTTGAGAAGATTTCAAATAGCGGTTCAGTTAATCCCATTAACCAGCTTAAGGAAAGCAGTAAGCCCAATCGAAAAATCATCGCTAATGATAATCCAATCAACCGGGCTTGTTTACGAACTTTTTCATGAACGCGCTGAACTAAAATCGAAATAAAAATAAGGTTATCAATACCGAGTACGATTTCTAAAAAACATAAGGTCGCAAAAGCTAACCATCCTTCAGGTGTAAACATCCACTCAAACATTCGAATCCTCCACAAAAATTTAAATCATGATATTAAAAAAATGAAATTAAAACATTTATACCAAACGCAAATTGATTATAAAGTCCTTTAATGGAAAGAGTTTATGATCAATGAGCTCGCAGAACCCATAAACCATTACTCATTGATTAAAGAGTATCAAGTAAGCAGACTACACCAAATGCCTTACAAGCGGCATTTTGCTCGAAAATCATTTTGCGGAAGGTATATACCAAACGCAGAATGGTTTTCCCGTAGGCGCATGCGAAATAAGCCCGCGGAGCCTATAAATACATAGGTGAGCAGGCGAGTAAGCTTGCAACAACCGGGAAAACCATTTTGCGGCAGGTATATATGGCGCATTTACCGACGGCGGATGAGTGTATACACTTTGGCGAATTTCCACCACATACGGTTTCACTATGCCTTTAACTCAACGAGCTCGGCGTTTTATTTACTTTGGTGTCGGATTAACTATGGTATTGCTGCTTGCAGCTTACTTTCTCGCACAATCCACTGCCGTCCGCAGCTGGTTTCTACAAACCCCTTCCAAAGGATTAGAAGTTAAAAACATCTCCTGGGACAGGTGGCAAACTAACTCTTCTCAACTCGTTTTTTACAACCTGCGATTACAAGCTTCTTGGCGTCAACAAGATGTAGTTGTCGAGATTGAAACTTTAACACTAGAAGGCTGGGGTAAAAGATTTTTTGGTATAGATTGGCAGTCAATTCATTTAGATCGAGCAATTTTAGAATTTGTTTCCCATTCAAAAAACTCTGAAAACAATATACCTTTTTCCCTACCTTCCGATTGGCATTTTTTTATCGATCAGATACCAAATAACTTTTCATTTTCTAATCCATTAACCGTTGATCAATTTCGCAGCTATCAAAATAAAACTCTAGTGGCAAGTGGTGAATTAGCACTTAAACCAAATCAATTAAATGCCAAATGGATAAGCCCTCATACACATCTTCAAATATCGAAACAACCTAATAGAAATTTAGAAATTATTGCGAATAGAATGGATCTAGGTTTGCGCCTCAAATCCGAATTTAAAAATTTGCAATTTAATTCCTCAAATTTATCAACGCAGATTGAGTTATCACCTAAATGGTTGGAACAACCTAAAAATACACTCGCTGTTTTACCAGGCCAAATCCGCGTTTATCCTGTTGACCCTATTTCTCTTGATTGGCAAGGTCATTTAAAAATGGATCTTTCGCAGGTCGATTTAATTCGTACTGCACATTTCACCGCGAATGCGGATGTAAAAAAATCTAAAGCAGTGAAAGAAACGATAAAAGATGTTGTGAAATTAGATTGGAAACAAGGCAAATGGCACGCCGCAGTAAATTTGCCGGTTGATATTACAGGATCTACAGAAGGCTTAAGTGGACTTACAGCAAAATTATTTCCGCATTGGACCAATGATATTTATAAACTTTTTAATACGTATGAAATTAAAGCAGATCAACAGGTAGATATTGCAACGCCTGCGGATGTTATCCCTTCCGCATTATGGAGAGCCCACCTAGAAAAATTTGAATTACAGGGTGAGAACAGTACATGGTCATTTAAAACACTTAAAGAAGGTGAATGGCAGTTAAAAAATAATGGATCAGAAGATAATTCTATTATTGCCACTCTACATGCTTTAGAAATTAAACATACACACTCTGCGAAATCCTTATATTGGCAAGGTTATTTACAAGATCTTAGCTCGCAAGAATCTGTATGGGATAATTTATTTCATTCTGTAAAACTTCAGCAATTAAAAGACAAGCTAAATCTAGATTGGTCAGGAGAATATATAGAAGAATCTAACAGTTATTTAGCAAAAATAAATGCTTCGCGTGATGTATCTGATTCAAAATTTAAATTAGAAGCAAACATTAGTAGTGAAAAATTATCTGAAAATTTAATGAATGATTCTATTTTCCTACCCATGCAAAATGAACTACCAGAATGGTTCACTACCGAGGAATATGAAAATTTTTCTTGGCAACAAACAGGTGAAACTACCGAGCTTTGGCAAACATTAAAATCACCTACTAAATGGGATTGGCAAACAGAAAAATTCAGTTTCAACCAAAATGTTTGGCATCCGATGCAGTGGAAAAATATTGGATTTAATCAAAGTGAAATGGAGGTTAAGCGTAAAGCACTTGCCAAAGCTTGGACTTTTGAAATTAAAGCACAGCAACTCGCAAGCACTCCATGGATTAAAAATATTAATTTGAAAGGTGAAATCTTATATTCACAAGATCCATTACAATTTCAAATCGATCAAGGCACTGCAGAATTGCTTAGCGCTTCACTTGTATTACATCAACCTTGGATATGGTCAGCAGAAAAAAATGAGCTGCCTGCTCGTTGGTTAGTGGAAAAACTTTCAATCCAGCACGCTGCTGAAACATTCGGTTTTCCACAGCTCAAAAGTGATCTAACTATTAACGGTGTGCTTCCTCTGTATTTGGCGCTTGAAAAAAAATCTAAAAAAGAAACTGAATTAAAGTCTAAATGGAAAATTCAACGTGGATTATTTTCTGAAGATGTTCAAGGTAAAGAATTAGCATTACAAGCGTTCACTGAAAATACAAATCCTGAAAATATAAATCCTGAAAAAACAAAGACTCAAGAAATCCCTGACATGAGAGTGGATCGTCTAAGGGCAGAAATAAATATTTTAGATACCAGCAAAACTCCAATCAATGCCGATATTAATGCACAGATTTCTGGAGCAAAGAAATTAAATGCACGCGCTGATTCTAAATCTCAGCAGGAGCAAAAAGCGTCAAATACAGATGCAACAAATGCAATTAAGAAAGAAAATAAACCAATTACTTTAAATCTTAACAATCTTAAAGTTCCGCTTGCTGTTGATTCAACAGAAGATCAAGAAAAGGATCCATCGCCGCAATTAAAAACAGAGCCGACACGCTCAGAATAATTCCAATGGATGGGTCGTCAGCCTTGAGTAAATATAATGAGGAAAAAGGACCTAATAATAGTCGTGAAACTGTATTAATGAGTTTTGCTCGTTCCAAATGTGATAATGGACGATCTATTTTCTGTTGGATCAAAATCAAACAATCCTCTAACAACTGGTTAAAGCCATATGAAATTTTTGATTCTGAACGTCGTTCAACATCTTGCAAAACATTTTTATTTTTCACCGCAGCACCCAGAACTTTATATACAAAATCCTTTTTGGCAGCTCCTATTTTCATTAATGGCAAGGCGGTAAAAAAAAACGCACCTGTGAGACCGAGGGCTATTGCATCTAACGGCTGAATTTTATTTAAGGAACTAATTGCAGTTAACGCACCAGCAGCAATAGAAGACGTAAGTAAAAGCCGCGCGCTCAGAGTGGATTTGTCAATAGTTTTAATATTTTTTAAAATCATATTAAATGATAATTGATATTTTTCCATCACATTAAAATTTTTTAATTGCTTTAGTGATTCTTTTCGCCAATTAACATTTTTTGCACCAGCATAAGTTTCTTCCATAATCACCGCTGTAAATACAAAGGCTAATAAAGCTCCAAAAATAATATCTCGTTCACGTGAGGGTTTTAAAGTAGGTAGGAATAAAGTAATGCTGCTTGAAAGCTCTCGCGTTGCACGAAAATAGCGAACGTATTGCGCACTTTTATCAGCAGGATTTCGTAATTTACTTAATTCTAATAACGTATCGCTTAAATCAAACTCATGCAATGTATCTGTATCTAATTTCAATTGTTTAGATTGCAATTCTAGTGTGCGGCGAACAAATTTTTCCTGAGCTACCGCTCGAATAGTAAAATTAAATAATAATATAGGCGCTGCAATAACCGACATTTCGGCCATTGCCAATACAGTACCTGCTATTCCAGTTGCAACGACAGCAGCTAAAGCGCGTTGTAGGTTTATTAAATTTGCAGGTTTTGGTTTATTATCAAATGAAATTTTCCAATCCTGTTCAAACTTATTAGTAATCTGTCTCCTTGCTGTAAAAAAAATTTCTAGTCTTTGATTTAAAACATTATACGTGGCCGAAGTCAGTGCTTCATTTTTTACTAAATCAACATATTTTTGTGCTAATACTAATCCAGGCATTGACACACCCAGTCGTAGCCCAAGCTCAATCACGGGTTCAAACAAGTTTTCAATAGTAGTTTTTTCTCCTTTAGCAACTGCAATAATGTCTGCGCCAGTAGAAGTAGGATGAGTGGGATCAACTTTTTTAATTCTGGTTAAAGCGGCCTCTTTATCAATGTATTTTTTCACAATTTCTAGCGGAAAAGATTCTGGCGAACATTGGGATAACTTTAAGGATAGTGAGTAAATTTCTTCAACTAATTGCAAAAACATATTACGATATTTAATATCTTTTACTAATCCACCCACTGTTTTACCAGAAATAACTGCTAATAAGTTAGAAGAATTAATACACAGTTTATATAAGATTTTAAGATCATAATTTTTACACAATTCTGTTTTAAATTGCCTAGAATTCAATGCAGCTAACAATGCGTTCTGTTTTGGATTTAAAGATCCAATATTTTGCAGTAATAAAGCGGCGTGGTCTTCACTTAAAAATTTTTTTATTGAACCATCTGCTTGCTCATAAACAGAAAAATCAGCAATTGCACCGGCAGGGGTATGTCCTTTCTCTTTTAAAATATTTATAAAGTTGTGTTGAGCTTCTAAGCTTTTTAATTGCAAACGTGTTGAACCGTCAGGCAATCTTAGAAATACTTCTGAACAAAAAGCCGTTAAGCCATTCACAATAACTGGTATATAAGCATTACTGTCTACAAACTCTAAAAACCGATTTGCTGAATCTGAATTTATTGCATGTTTTGGAAAACTAACAATTAAAACTTCTGCTCCATTAATGTTTGCCTTTAACGAGATATCACGCATCTGTCTGGTGGTTAATGAGTTTAAATTAGAAAAAGATGGAAGCTTTTGACAATTTAGTGTTTGAGCAATAACGCCGCCAATTCTACCTCCCGCACCTGCAACAGCTATTTTTGTCTTAATAGATTCTTTATTTTCATTTTTACATTGTTTCAAATGACAGGTTCTTGCTACAAGCATAGTATCCTCTATAATATAAAGTTCTAAAATTTAAGCTGCTTTTAATTTTTTAGAAATTGTTTCATTATCTGAGGAATCCGATTCACTTATTGATTCAGATGTAGTATTTGAAAATTCTATATATTCTTTGAGGCGCTCAATTAAATCATCGGTTTTATTTTCTGTATGTACTAATGCGAAACGTAGTAGATACTCAGAATTTTTTAATTCTTCAGAGCATCCCTCTCGAAACCACGGCACAGCAATTATTTTTGTTTTATCAAATAAATCGACTGCAGCAGTAATAACGTCTGTTACTTGGGTAGGAATGGGATTCGGATAATTGAAGGATTGTAAAATAACTTGTGCTTTTTCGCTTAAAGCATTTCCCTGCATAGTAATAAAATCACTCAACACAAAAAAGCCACCTTGCAATGTTTCATCCTTTGGGACAAGATTATTTTCTTTACAGAAATTATGAAAAGGCAATACACGATCCTTATAAAACTGGCCTGCGTCTTTTTCATAATGATAATCTTTTAAAGAATCCACCATGAGCTTTTGAGAAAAGCAATTGGCGTGAACAACATTATTAAATTGTAATGTTTGAATTTTTTCGATAAGGCATGAATCTGCAACAATCAAACCTCCTCGAATTCCAGGCAAGCTAAAACCTTTTGAAAGGGAACGTAAAACAATAATTTGCGGATTAATTAAATCAATAACATCTAATGCGGAATTTTTTTCTTCGTCATTAAAACTAATTGCATGGTAAGTTTCATCGACAACAATTTTAGTATTAGAGTAACTTTCTAATGCTTTGAAAATAATATTTAGCTCTTGTTTATTAAAGCTTCTACCAATGGGATTACCTGGAGAAGTAAGTACAACTATTGTTTGTAATTTTTTGACATCTTTATTTTGCATGAATGCAATTTTATCAAGTTGTGAAATGATTAGTTCAGCGGTAGGCAAACCGCGATCTGATTTTATAGATGTAATTTCATGAAAATTCCGATTAAAATCAGGGATTATTTTTGCCATAGCACTATAGCCTGGGTAGCACAGATCTGGAATAATTAAAGTTCCAGGAACAGCTTGTAAAACATTTC
Source organism: Pseudomonadota bacterium (assembly GCA_040386355.1). GTDB lineage: Bacteria > Pseudomonadota > Gammaproteobacteria > Pseudomonadales > UBA6940 > JAZKFP01. The sequence goes on from JAZKFP010000150.1 coordinate 7,326, forward strand.
TAAAACCACCTGTAGCACCATTGGTGAAGGCAATATTATTTCCATTTAAAATATTTGCTGTAGAAGAAAAATGTCGATTATTTAAAGCATCGGCAACAGCTTGACGATATTCTGATTTTCCCAGCGGGTCTGTATAGGATTCAAAATCGTTTATGTCTATTAAATCCTTTAGGTGCGAACCATGCCTTGCACATCTGTGACCAGGCATTCCCAATGAGCAATCGATTATTCTTAATGCGTTATGTGTTTGAGAATAATTAAGTGAGAATGTATTTTTATTTTCTATGTGTGAAGATTGTTCTTGTATTATAGGTTTGATCTGATTTAATTTTTGCATTTTCCGACCCCATGACATAGAGCTTGTTGGATCCGTGTTGTCATGAGATTGATTGTTTATTTTTAAACTGTTGGAAGTTTTTAATTGCATTGCTATCCCTGTCAATAAGTTATCATATTAAACAGTAGTTACAGCAACATTTAGACCAGCGTACAAATTTTTTTTATTTCGAGGAAACTTGTGAATATTCCATTAACAGATAAAAAATTTTTAACACAATTGAAATTAATTAGTGCAGAACAACAATCGAATGCTCCAATGAAACCCAAAATAAATTTTATTGAAAATTGGTTGACGCTGACTGAACAGACAGAATTATGGAAAATTCTTAATAACAAAGTTTCTTGGGAACAACCCAAAATTCAAATTGCAGGCAAACGTTTACTGATTCCAAGAAAACAAGCATGGTATGGCGATGAAAATGCGCATTATAAATATTCCAGCATTCACTGTGTACCAACACCTTGGACAGCTGAATTATTTAGGTTGAAACAGCGCTTAGAAAATACCATTAACTTTTCATTTAATAGTGTGTTACTCAATCTTTATTCGAATGGTCAAGAAAGCATGGGTTGGCATAGCGACGACGAAACAGAACTTGGTGCAGAGCCTTGGATTGCATCCATCAGTTTAGGAGCAACACGACGCTTTCGATTTCGTTTGAAAAAGAATCATCGTATTGTTCACGCAATTGATTTAACAGGTAGAAGTTTATTAATCATGCATCCTTCGGTTCAATACGATTGGCAACACGCACTTCCTAAAACAAAACGAGTAGTTGAACCACGCATCAATCTTACCTTCCGTTATGTTTATTGAGAATTCTTACAAAACGGTAAGAAATCAGCAAGATTTAGGTAAATTCACTTCAAGTATAAATAAGCTTATATCTTTACCAATTATCTTTTTATAAATCATGAAAGCTTAAATAAGGTAAAGATGTATTCATCTCATTTTAAATAAAGGAAATATACTATGTCTCGTTTAAAACTATTAGCTCTTGCAGTAACCGCAACTACAATCTTTGGTGCACATTCTATCGCATTCAGTGATGATCAAGATGATATACGTATGTTACAAGAATCAAAAATTAGTTTGATTCAAGCAATTCAGCTAGCAGAAAAAGATCAAAACGGCACTGCAATTCAAGCCGATCTTGATGACGATAGCTTCTCTCCAACCTATGAAGTTACGATCATGAGAGAGAATCGATTTTACGATGTTCGAATCGATGCTGTAAAAGGTGAAGTAACCGGCGCTCGTGAAGACAAAGACGATTAAGTCTTATTAATTAGGCGCTCATTCTGAGCGCCTATATTTACTACTTACATTTTAGATTTCATCTATGAAAATCTTATTAATCGAAGATGATCAAGAAACCGCAGGTTATATAATCCGTGGTTTAAAAGAACAAGGTCATTTAGTAGATCATGCCAGCGATGGTCATAACGGTTTAATGCTTGCGAGCGACAGTTCATACGATGTACTAATTATTGATCGTATGCTGCCTAAAATTGATGGTTTAACCTTATTAAATATGTTGCGTCAAACAGGAATCACAACTTCTGCATTATTTTTAACAGCAATGGGAAGTATTGATAATCGCGTTCAAGGTTTAGAAGCAGGCGCAGACGATTATTTAATTAAACCTTTCGCCTTCGCAGAGTTAAATGCTCGTATTAATGCTTTAGCACGTCGACCACCTTTAGAACAACAAATTTCTATTTATACAGTTGCTGATTTAGAAATGAATCTAATTAAGCATACTGTCACTCGGGCCAGAAAAATTATTCATTTACAACCTACAGAATTTCGTTTATTGGAATTTTTATTACGTCATGCCAATACCGTAGTGACTCGTACAATGTTGCTTGAACAGGTATGGGGATTTTATTTTGATCCAAAAAGCAGTGTTGTCGAAACACATATCAGTCGATTACGTAATAAAATAGATCGTGGTTTTGATCAAGAAATTATCCAAACTATTCGTGGCGCAGGTTATCGAATTGATACTCCCTAAATTCTTACATACCGCAGTTTTTCGTTTTACTTTTTTATATACCTGTGTATTTGTTACTTCTGTGGCTTTATTAGGTGTATTTATTTTTTTTGATGTTCGATTTAATTTAGAGCAAGAATTACGTCATCGCATTGAATCTGATATGTCTCAACTCATAGGAGATTACCATGATGATGGATTAGAAGAGCTACGCCACGATATTCGCGAACGCGTTGATCCTGAAAAAACCGAACGTTTGATATATATTTTACAAAGCCCTTCCAAACGCATTATGTTTGATTCGATTCCAAATGTTCCTTCAGAACAAGGTTGGCATTATTTAAGATTTAAAAAATCTAATAATATTACTCAGCAAGTATTGGTAAAAACTATTTATTTAAAAAAAGGTTTTATTTTTGCAGTAGGCGCTGATTTAAATCGAGTTCGAATTGCAGAAGATGCCATTCTTCGTTCATTTAGTATTGCTTGTATTTTTATTTTAATTATGAGTATATTTGGAGGATTTTGGCTGAGTCAAAGATTTTTATCTCAAGTGAATCGTATTGCAGAAACAACAGAACGTATTTCACAAGGTGAACTTTCTGCTCGCATTCCTATTACTGGCACGCGTGGTGACTTTGATTACCTAAGCAATGTAATTAATAAGATGCTCGAGCGCATTGAAAAATTGGTAAATAACGTACAGCATGTATCCACTGCAATTGCGCACGATCTACGCACACCTTTAGGTCATTTACGTCAAAAACTTGAACATCATATTTATTTAAACCATTCACAGTCTGACATTTTTACTGACGCTGTGAAAAATATTGATTCCATATTAGCAACTTTCACTGCCATTTTAAGAATTGCTGAAATCGAATCAAAAGCACAACGTGCAGGTTTCAAAGATCTTGATTTATCAAAAACATTAAATAATGCACTCGAAATCTATCGGGCTGTGATCGAAGATTCTGGAAAAATCTTGTCAACGAATATCCAAAAAGATATTTGGATTAAAGGTGATGAACAATTACTTCTTCAAATGCTAGCAAATTTAATCGAGAACATTCTTCAACACAGTCAAGCAAGCCAAATAATAGTAAATTTAATTCGATCAAATAATTGTATTACTTTGATAATCTCAGACAACGGAATTGGAATTTCGGAAGAGCATATTCATAAAGTACAACAACCTTTTTATAAAGGTGATGCGAGCCGGACCCATAAGGGTAAGGGATTAGGCTTGCATTTGGTTGCAGTAATTTCAAAAATTCATGGTTTAAAATTAAACATTTTCAATGTAAAACCTGGACTTGAAATTAAATTAACCTATACAAAAAATATTAATTACTAATTATTCTTGAGTATTCTTCCATGTATTCCTGGATTAAGTTATCAAATCCAATATCTGTTGCTAATATATCCAATTCATCAGTTAATTTTTTTGAAATTCCTTCTTTTAAAATGTTAGAAAAATAGCAAGACTGGAGATCTATAATATCTACATCAATATTAAAATGTTTGAATCCACCCAGGATATTTCCTAAAAAAATAGACTGATCAGGACTATTCAAATTGAGATTTTGCAATTCTATTTTTACTTCATGAGTTATATCTATTTTAAAATAATCATCATAGTTTGAATTAACATACACACTATACATTTTTTCTGAGTTGTGTGATTTACCAGCCGTCTTAGAAACCTCATCAATACTTAAAAAGTTTACCATTAGAAAAATTATTCGTTGCACATCAACTAATTGTTCAATTAACGAGTATATTATCTTCTCACCAACCAAATTCATTCCCTTCTTTGTATGAAAAAAATGAATTTCATCATTCATCTTTTTTAATAATTGGACTTTTGCTTGATATGCTGAATTATTAATATAAGTATGTGTACCAATAATTAAGCTTTTAATACTGGGTTTTCTTAACTCATCCGTAGATAAGCCATTTTTAATATCTCTCAAATCATCTTCAGTTAAGATTTCTATATTTTCTAAATAGTTATTTTTAAATTGATTTTTTATATCTATATGCGAATCTTGTTTTTGATTTAAGGAATATGCGTTTTGTACTGCCTGCATCTTGTCTGTCCCTTGTTCTTAAGAAATTTTTTGTAAAAAGTTATGCGTGTTCATTAGAAAGTAAAAAGCTTTGACTCTATTAATCAAAATTTTGAAAGTTCTGCTTAAGCAACATAGATGCCAAATATTATTTTCTACAATATTTTTATTGCTTGGGGATTTTTACGCTAAAAGTTCTTTTTAAGAGTGAACAGCTAAATAAGCTGTATTGTTTTTAAAAATATCTATTGAAACTTTTAAGCATTAAAAAGAACTTTTCATTACATTTTTTTGGTAAAAATGGAAAAGCAGCAAAACTTGGCTTTACTTTGAATATGCGTGAACGAATTGTGAAAATCAGTTTCGCTACATAGGATTTAGGTAATGGCAATCTGGATGTAATTTATCCAAATTTTCTTTATAAAAAAAAATTTTATCAGGCTTTGCACAGAATATGGTTATTTTAAATATTACTTTTTCTAATTCTGTTTCAGCGTTTATCACTACTAAATGCTTATATACCCGTAGCGAATCAAAATTAGGTGTTCAGCATGATCTTTTTTTCCGCTCGCTTTGTTGCTTATTCGAACGCGTCACAGCGTTCTCGCTGCGTAAAGCATTGGCTACGCTGCGTCAAAGCGTCGCGCGATCAAAAAAAAATCTTCATGCTTCACCGCTACACTTGTCCGGCCGCTGCCTTTAGTCGCGGCGCGCGAAGCGCCCTAATTTTCATTCGCTACGGGTATATACCGTGTTTAATTTCTTCTGCTTTTAAAAAAGCACCTGAATGTGTGTACTACTAATTCAAATTTTTAATAATTCTCTGAATTTTGAGGAACAACGGTAAGCATCTTATGCTTGCCAATTTTATTTGAGGTTAAAATGATTCGTCATAAGACAAAAAAAGGCATTTTAACAGTGCATATTGAAGGCCACATGCTCATTCGTAACGCAGTTGAAATGAAATCTGAACTTATGTCCTGTTTGGCTCAAAAGAATGAAGTGGAGTTAAATCTTTCTCTGGTGAATGAGATTGATATTGCCGGATTACAGCTTTTAATTTTGGCAAAAAAAGAGGCTTCACTTCATCAATTTAATGTGCGTTTGGTCGAGCATAGTAATGCTGTAATAGAAATTTTTGATCTATGCAACCTTAGTGCTTTTTTTGGCGATCCTTTAATGCTCTCTTCCTCGAAAGCCATTCCACAGGCGTCTTCAGCATGAGCATAAACTTTGATCAAATATTGCAAACTTTTATTGTTGAAGCGAAAGACTTACTTCAAGAGATGGAAGAATCTTTATTGCAACTTGAAAGTGATCCTTCAGACAACGATATTTTAGGGGCTATTTTTCGCGCTGCGCATACCATCAAAGGTTCTGCAGGATTATTTGGTTTCGATCCAATCATTAGTTTTACGCATATCGTTGAAGATGTTTTAGATCGAATGCGTGATGGCAAGGTTGCAATTGCAGGCGAATTAATTGCGCTGCTTCTTGAGTGCGGTGATCATATGCAGCATTTGATTGCTGTCGTTGCCGCTCAGGGGCAAGAATTGGATCAAACTGCAACAGAACGAGAAAAATTACTACGCCAGCGTCTACATGTGTATGAAACAAATTCAGCAGTACACAGCATTGCAACAACAGAATTAAATTCGGTCCATATTCTAGAAGAAGGAAATGTCGCCTCTGATCTGTGGCATATTTCATTACGCTTTAGCGAAGATGTTTTGCGAAATGGAATTAATCCCTTGTCTTTTTTACGATATTTAAATAGCCAAGGCACCATTATTCATATAATTTCTGTTTCAGACAATATGCCTGTTGCATCTGCAATGAATCCAGAAATATGTTATTTAGGTTTTGAAATTGGTTATCAATCCGAGGCTGAAAAATCTGATATTGCTGATATTTTTGAATTTGTTGGTGATGATTGTTTAGTTAATATTATCCCTCCCCATAGTAAAATTGCTGAATACATTGATTTAATTCATAAATTACCTGAAACACCAAGTCGATTAGGTGAATTATTAATTAAAAGCGGTGCACTTACTCAACATGAATTAGAAAAAGGCTTGCAGCAACAAAATAAACAATTCAAACCTGCATTGCCACTCGGTGAAATTCTTGTACAACAAGGTGCTGTGCAACCCGTTGTAGTACAAGCCGCTCTTGAAAAACAAACTCAAATTCAAGACAACAAAAATAAAGAAAGTCACTATGTACGAGTACATGCCGATAAACTGGATCAATTGATTAATTTAGTAGGCGAATTAGTCATTGCTGGTGCGGGTGCAAGTTTATTAGCACGCAATTGTGAAAATGATGCTTTGCAAGAAGCAACTTCAATTGTTTCCGGATTAGTAGAAGAAATTCGAGACGGTGCGTTGCGTCTTCGCATGGTACCGATTGGCGATACCTTTAATCGATTTCAACGTGTAGTTCGTGATGTCAGTCTTGAGCTTGGTAAAGATATTGAATTAGTAATTAGTGGTGCCGATACCGAACTGGATAAAACCGTTGTAGAAAAAATTGGTGATCCACTTTTGCATTTATTGCGTAACGCGATGGATCATGGAATAGAAGCACCTGCTGTTCGACAAGCCGCAGGCAAATCCGCAAAAGGGAAATTGCATTTAAATGCTTATCACGATTCAGGCAGCATTGTTATTGAAATTGTCGATGACGGTGCAGGTTTAAATCGCGAACGTATTCTTGATAAAGCACGTGAACGTGGTTTAGTCGCTGCTAATGTAACGCCTTCGGATCAAGAAATATTTAATTTAATTTTTGAAGCTGGGTTTTCTACAGCTGCTGCCGTGACAAATCTTTCTGGTCGTGGCGTTGGAATGGATGTAGTTAAAAGAAATATCACTGCATTGCGAGGCACGGTTGATTTAGATAGTGAAGCAGGTCGAGGCGCAACAGTTCGTATTCGTCTGCCTTTAACGCTCGCAATTATTGACGGATTTTTAGTAGGCGTAGGTCAATCAAGTTACGTTATTCCCCTTGATATGGTTCAAGAATGCGTTGAACTTTCTGAGCAAGATCGTCTTGTGACACGTGAACGTCGCTATTTAAATTTACGCGGAGAGGTATTACCCCTGATTTTTTTACGTGACCAATTTAATGTGGGTGAACCTACTGGTCGTCGTGAAAATGTAGTTGTTGTTCATTTCGGAGATCATAAAGCCGGTCTGGTTGTAGATGAATTACAAGGTGAATTTCAAACGGTTATTAAGCCACTTGGTAAATTATTCAGTGCGCTGCGTGGAATTAGCGGGTCAACCATTTTAGGGAGCGGTGCTGTCGCATTAATTATTGATGTACCTTCACTCGTTAAACAAATTGTTCATCATGAAACCAATGCTGTAAATCAACTTCAATTATCTGTAGTTAATCAATAATCACCCTGGAGGGGTAATCTAATGCAGTGGATTAAAAATCTAAAAGTAGGTGCAAAACTTACAAGCGCTTTTGTTATCGTTTCAGTTATTACGGGTATGATTGGTTGGATCGGCATCAATAACATGTCGACAATTAATAGTTTGGCTGAACAAATTTACGATAGGGAATTGTTAGGAATTTCGTTTATTAAAGAAGCCAATATTAATTTAATTTATGGTGGTCGCGCCGTGCGCGAATTATTGTTAGCCACATCGGAACAAGAGCGTCTGAATGCTGTGGAAAATATTAAGAAATTTGGTGCTGCAGAATTAGAATTTATAGAAAAAAGTCGTTCGCACTTTGTAAGTGAGAAAGCAAAGGCACTTTTTGCTCGTTATGAAATTGTGGCTGCGGAACGAAATCGATTAAGAGACCGACTTGTAACAATTATTAATAATGAACCGGTTCTTCCTCAACGTGAATCCGCAACATTTGTAGGAGCGGAATTAAGACCTCAAATTAATCAGCTCGATGAAATGCTTACAGAGCTCAGTACATTAAAAGAAGAAAACGCAGCAACTGCTTCTAAAGATGCCACAGCTATTTATCAAAACAGTAGAAGTTTGATGATTATTCTTATTTTGGGCGGTTCAGCAATTGGTTTAGTTTTAGGTTTTTTCATTTCTCGCGCTATTGCACGCCCTTTAAATGATGCAGTTGCTGTAGCAAATAAATTAGCAGAAGGCGATTTAACCGCGAAAATTGAAGTCACCTCCAAAGATGAAACCGGTATGTTATTGAGCGCAATGCAAAATATGGTGAGTAAACTTTCTTCCATTATTGGTGAAGTGCGTAGTTCAGCCGATAATTTATCAAGTGCTTCAGAGCAAGTGAGTTCCACTGCACAATCTATGAGCCAAGCTACCAGCGAACAAGCTGCAAGTGTTGAAGAAACCAGTGCCTCAATTGAACAAATGAGCGCAAGTATTAATAACAATACTGAAAATGCAAAAGTCACCGATGGCATGGCAAGTAAAGCTGCTAAAGAAGCTACCGAAGGTGGCGAATCGGTAAACCAAACCGTTTCTGCAATGAAACAAATTGCAAAACGTATCAGTATTATTGACGATATTGCATACCAAACTAATTTACTTGCACTAAATGCTGCCATTGAAGCGGCACGTGCAGGTGAACATGGAAAAGGTTTTGCGGTGGTTGCAGCTGAAGTTCGTAAACTTGCAGAACGCAGTCAAATCGCAGCGCAAGAAATTGGTGAATTATCTTCAAGTAGCGTAGAAATGGCAGAAAAAGCCGGTATGTTATTAAATACTATGCTGCCTTCCATAACAAAAACTTCTGATCTTGTACAAGAAATTAGTGCAGCTTCTGAAGAACAAGCAACCGGTGTTGCACAAATTAATACAGCAATGACGCAGCTTAATCAAATCACACAACAAAATGCATCTAGTAGTGAAGAACTTGCGGCTACTGCTGAAGAAATGAGTAGCCAAGCGGAACAATTACAACAAGCAATGAGTTTCTTTACTGTTGCTCAAACTGGAACGCATTCTGCTTCTGCAAAAACTCCAATAAATAAAAAAGATTCAGGATTTAAAAAATCGCCTAATACTTCTCACTCACACCTCGCAAGCCTGCCAATCTCGTCAGGAAATAACTCTTCAGAATTTACACGATTTTAAGGAGGTTATGGTATGGGTGCTTTAAGTAAAGTGAATCAACCAAATGCGGAAGCCATTTTTCAAGAAGAAGTGCAATATTTAACATTTCTTCTTGGTGGTGAAATGTTTGCAATTGGAATTCTTGGAATTAAAGAAATACTGGAATACGGCAATTTAACCACGGTACCAATGATGCCAAGCTTTGTACGCGGGGTCATTAATTTACGCGGCGCGGTGGTTCCAGTTGTAGATTTATCGGCGCGTTTTGGTCGAGCCGACTCCGAAATTAGCCGACGCAGTTGTATTGTCATTATAGAAGCTGACTCTGAAAGTGGAAAACAAGATGTAGGATTAATGGTAGATGCTGTCTCAGCAGTGCTAGAAATTCCTACATCCGATATTGAGCCGGCTCCAAGTTTTGGTTCAAAAATTCGCTCAGATTTTATTAGCGGTATGGCTAAGGTAAATAATAAATTCGTCATCGTCTTAAATGTTGACCGAGTATTATCCATTGATGAAATGGCGATGTTATCTGAAGTTAATTCTGTTTCGGTTACCAATTCAGATAACCCACCTACTACTTCAAGTAAAAATAATTAATGAATTACGTCCATTAGTTGGTAATGAATAGTTAATTGAAATTTATTACCAACCTATTTTTTTTAAGGACGATGATGTCGTGGACTCTTTACTGAAAGATAAAGAATTTGAATTATTTCAAAATTTAATTTTTAAAAGCGCTGGTATTAGTATAACTATTGCAAAAAAAGCACTGGTCGCTGGTCGCTTAAATAAACGTCTTAAACATCATCAGCTAGCAACTTTCAGTGATTATTACAAGTTAATTACCAGTAGTAACGGCGCAGAAGAATTACAGACATGCGTTGATTTACTCACCACCAATGAAACGTATTTTTTTCGTGAACCAAAACATTTTGAATTTTTACGCCAGCAAGTATTACCGCATGTTTCTGCTGGGAAAACATTTCGTTTATGGAGTGGCGCTAGTTCTTCGGGAGAAGAGCCCTATAGCTTAGCCATGACATTAGCAGAAAGACTTGGAAGTACGCCTTGGGAAATAATTGGCTCTGATATTAGTACTCAAATTTTAGCAAAAGCACGTGCGGGCCATTATCCTATGGCACGAGCAACTAACATTGAGCAATCTCTTTTAGTGAAATACTGCCTTAAAGGTACGGGCAGTCAAGCTGGTACTTTTTTAATTGATCCCAGCTTGCGGGTACGTTTGAAATTTATGCATATCAATCTTAATGAAAATTTGCCCAACATCGGTGAATTTGATGTCATCTTTTTGCGCAACGTTATGATTTATTTTAATCAAGAAACAAAAATAAAAGTCGTTGCACGCATGTTACCTCTGCTTAAAGTAGGAGGTTATTTTATTGTTAGCCATTCTGAAAGTCTAAATGGAATTAATGATTATTTAAAAATGGTTACGCCATCGATATATCGTAAACCATGAACAGTCAATCTACAGATATTTATCTCCAACCTGGCGATTTTTATTTTGGTAATGCTTCAACACGCATTCGTACACTTTTGGGCTCGTGTGTTGCAATTACTATGTGGCATCCAACACGGTTGATTGGTGGCATGTGTCATTACATGCTTCCCCGCCGCAATAAAAAAACCCCAGCTCTTGAAGGCAAATACGCTGATGAAGTGATGGAGCTTTTTCTAGTAGAGACTGCACGCTATAAAACATCTATGAATGAATATCAGGTTAAGATTTTTGGCGGCGGTAATATGTTAAATTTAGCTAAAAAAGAAATTGGTAATTTTAAAATTGCTCAGGAAAATGTAGAGATTGCACTAATTTTAATGTCTCAATACGGCCTACATGTTTCAGCACAAGATTTAGGTGGTTTTGGCCATCGCACTATTATTTTTGAAATTGCAACGGGTCATGTATGGGTACGTCATAGCAGCATAAATAAGAGCTAAAAATTTTTATGAAAAAAATAAAAGTTTTATTGGTTGATGATTCTGCGGTAGTCCGTCAAGTTATGATGGCTTTACTTGGAGAAGAACCAAGTATTCAGGTTATCGGGGTTGCATCTGACCCTTTATTTGCTATGGAAAAAATGGCTAAAGAATGGCCTGACGTTATTGTGCTTGACTTAGAAATGCCTCGCATGGATGGAATTACTTTTCTAAAAAAAATCATGTCTGAGCACCCCACCCCTGTTGTGATTTGTTCATCACTAACCGAGAAAGGAGCAGAAACTACATTACAAGCTTTAGCCGCTGGTGCAGTGGAAATTATTACTAAGCCGCAACTTCGTTTAAAAGATTTTTTACAAGAATCATCTTCGCAAATAATTTCAGTAATTAAAGCTGCTGCATTTTCTAATGTAAAACACTTAGGTAAGAAAATAATTTCTACACCGGATTCTAAAATTATTTCGGATAATCATGTGCCAAATATAATTAACCAGGCCATGGCAAAAACAACTGAAAAAATTATTGCAATCGGCACTTCAACTGGCGGAACCCAAGCATTAGAAACTGTTTTAACTGCACTACCGCGGGTTTGTACGGGAATTGTTATTGTTCAACATATGCCCGAAAAATTTACTGCATCTTTTGCAGAACGTTTAAATCAATTATCAAATATTGAAGTACGTGAAGCGAAACATAATGATCAATTAAAACCTGGGCTTGCTTTGATTGCTCCCGGTGGCAGACACATGCAAATCAAACGCAGCGGTGCTTTTTATTGTGTGGAAATAATTGATGCTCCATTAGTAAATCGTCATCGACCTTCTGTCGATGTTTTATTTCGTTCAGTTGCAAAATTTGCCGGTAAAAATGCAGTAGGAATTATTATGACGGGTATGGGAGATGACGGCGCTCGCGGTTTAAAAGAATTACGCGAAACGGGTGCTCGTACCTATGCGCAAGATGAAGCAAGCTGTGTTGTGTTTGGTATGCCCAAAGAAGCGATAAAATTAGGTGCGGCGGAACATGTAGTGCCTTTGCAAGAAATTTCTAAAGTAATTATAAGTGTTCGCTAAAAATTTTGATTATTATCTCTAATTAAATTGATTATACCGAATGCAGATTGGTTTTCCCGTGGGGTAATGTCTTTCGATTGAAAGACATTACACGAAATAAGCCCGCGGAGCCTATAAATATATGGGTGAGCAGACGAATGAGCATGCACAAAATGTCTTGCGAACGGCATTTTGCGGGAAAACTCATATGCGTTTGGTATATACATTTAAGATAGTAAAGCAACGTGAAATAAAAATTATTTAGGCACAAACAATTTATTCGATTGGAGCCTGTTGCGCCAAAGCACATAACAAATGAACTGCTGAATCGCTTGAAAGTTCATAGCTATTAAACTGTTCAGTTGTAAAAAAAGGCTGCAAAATTTCTTTTGTTTTTGCAGTTTCTGCTACATAGCCCATTGCCCATTGAGCAAATTCTCTTTTGCAAACAGTCCTATAGTCAATCAGCGTTACCGCCCTATGTCGATCATCTTGGGCTACTTTCACGTACAGTTCGTTAACAGCTTCTGCACTTCCCTCTATACATTGAATGGCATTATTTCTGTTAAAAAATAAAACGCCGGATATATGTTTTTTCTTATTATTGTTTTGGGATTTTGTTAAAATCTTTTCAATCTCTACACCACTAAATTTTTCAGTTATTGTACTGACATAAATTAATCGCACCAAAGTCATACTAGTTCTCCAAATCGTATATCTAATTTTATATACCAAAACGCCTTTTACTTTAGAGAGATGAGCATAATTAGATCAAGAATTATGAGTTATGAGTTATGAGTTATGAGTTATGAGTTATGAGTTATGAGAATAGTGCATTATTAAGGCTTTGATGAATTTTAACCAAGGTGATGTGCCGACTGCAGCCAAATAATGATGTTAAAAAAATGCGGACATATGTTGCCCGCATTTTTTACATAAAAATTTATCGAATCAATACTTTTTTAACAACGACCTTTTTTAGCCTGTCCTGGAGGACAAAAACCACCATTGTGACGACGCTCTTCGTAAATATTTACTTTTTCATAGCGTTCTGAATGCGTGTCATTTTGTTGATGATCTTTGGTATTAATCGCAGCGCCTGCAGCTCCACCAACACCAGCACCAATAATTGCTCCTTCACGGCCACCTACTTCTGCGCCAACCGCACCGCCTACTGCTCCACCAATCGCGCCACCAATTGCAGCATCGGTGGTTAAATCACCTGCGTAAGAGATCGAAGAACTTAACATCATTATTGCGGTGCATATTAATTTTTTCATCTTTGGCTCCTGCTACTACCTAAAAACAAGGGTCGTCCACTACGGACATATATTATTCGTAACTGCGTTTGCATTTGTTTGATCGCGCTTCAGCCGGTGAACAGATGGTTTTGTCCGGTGGCAATTGTGGGATCAGCGATGGATGAACTATAGGTGGATTTTCAGGATTAGTATTGTGTTCAGGGTCTGCATACAATTCAGGATCTGAATATCGAGCAGGATCAGCTTCTTGGTCAGGATCATCCGTAATAATAATTAAATCAGGTATAGGCTCTTCAGGTATTTCTACATCAGCAGCTTGAAGCTGGGCCGATAAAAACAACAGAAGCATGATCATTGGTTTTATTATTTGCATGCTTTATACCTCGAATTACAGCATTAATAAACAATCACTTTCAGCACTATTTTCTTCATATCTATCCATGTAACGTTAACTTTTTGCTCATCTTTGACTTTGCGAGAACGCTTCTTCTGCGCCTGTTCTATCACCACGTTGATTACGACTTTCCGCAATTAAAAGCCAAAGCGATTGATGTAAATTTGATTGAGTATCCAGTAGGCTTAATGCTCGACGAGCAAGTTGCTCAGATTCAGCATAATTACCTTGAAATAACCGTACCTCGGCTAAACGATGATATACATCGGCCGATTGCGGAGCAATTCGTAAGGCTCTTTCCAAAACTGCGGCAGCTTCAAGGTGTTTACCAGCACTAACATGCGCTTGTGCTTGTGACAGTAAATCGGCAACAACAGGTGATTGAGATTGTCGTTGATAAACCGCCAATTGCTGTTGCTCCTGTTTTGCTTCAGTACGGGGAATTGGAGTAGGAGTTACATCAGGTAAAGTGCGAACCTCTCTGTGTCGTTCTACAGGCATTGATCGACCGGAAGTATTTTTATTACCTTCCTCATACCATTCTGATTGGGTAGTTTCACAACCAAACAATACAAGTACTGCAAATGACATGCAGCTTGAATAAAGTATTTTTTTGCTACGAGTAAACATACTATTCCCTTGTTAAATTTTGAACATGTATACCTGCCTCAAAATAGTTTTCCCTGGTGTTGCTTACTCACTTGCCTACTCACCGATAATGTTGGGCGGGCTTATTTCTTAGCGTGCAACGCCATTCGCAAGACGTTGCACCGGGAAAACCATTTTGCGTTTGGTATATTTACCAAAAAGGTTTCCATTCACTTTTTTCGGGTCTTTTCTCTGATTTTTGTGCCCCGTTGGCACCCTGTTTCGATTGCTGATCCGACTTATTTAATTTAGGAAACCATCTATTTAACCAACTGGGTTTTGATTCTGATCCATAACAGGGTGCTACACGTTCTGGTAAACGATCACGTCGCATTGGCAAATTAATCACACCTTGGCAGTAGGTATCACTAATTCCACCACTTGCAGGATCAATTGCTCGCACTTCAATTAATTCTGGTTGATTCCAAATTAAAGGTCGTTGTGGCAATTTTGCAATAATTTCCGTCCAAACTTTGAGAGCGCCAGTTGCTCCCGTTAAACCGGTTTGCCCGTTGTCATCACGACCAACCCAGACTGTTGCAACATAATCACCCATCATGCCTGCAAACCATGAATCTCTTAAATCGTCAGTCGTTCCAGTTTTGCCGGCCATTTCTAATGAACGTGGCAAATTTCTATACACTGACGCACCCGTTCCAAATGCCATAACTTGTTTAAGCGCGTAATTTAATAAGTACATATCGGCTGGTTCAAACACTTGTTCGACTTTGAGTGGATAACGCGCCAGAGGTTCACCCATCTGATCTAAAACTTCTCGAATCGCTCTTGGAGGGGCACTAAAACCTGCAGCCGCAAAGGTTTGAAACATCATATTCACTTCAATAGGCGTCATTTCAACCGCACCTAAGAAGATTGAAGGATAACGCGGTATTTTATCGAGCTTGGAAGCTTGGCGCATAATTTCTGCGACACGATCAACTCCAACTTGCATACCTAGATAAACAGTGGATTGATTGTAGGAATGCGCTAAAGCATCTACTAATAAGGTCGGCCCATGATTTTTTTTATCATAGTTTTTTGGAGTCCAATCTTGTTCTCCTACTGGCCGTTGCGGGTCAGTAATTGTGATAGGTTCATCTTCTAGGATGGAAGCTAAATTAAATCCTGAAGCAAGTCCTGCAAGATAAACCGCAGGTTTTGCAATACTACCGATCTGGCGTTTTGCATCGAGTGCTCGGTTATATCCTGGAAATGTTGGTTGTCGATCTCCGACCATGGCCAACACCTCACCGGAATTTGGTTCTGTAATAACTACAGCCCCTTGCAATAGATTTTTACCGGTTGCGTCCATCTTATTTAGCGTTGTACTTAAACTGATTTCAGCAGCTTCTTGCGCTTGCGGATCCATGGTGGTGAAAATTTTAAGTCCTTCGGAACTTAAATCTTCTTCTTCATAATCACGACGTAGTTGTCTTTTAACTAAATCTAAAAACGCAGGAAAGCGATTAGTAGCAAAAACCGGTTGCGCCATTACATCAAGATTTTCTTTTTTTAATTCGTTAATTTCTGCCTGCGGTAATAAACCAGTTTCTGCTACGACATCCAATACTTGATCGCGACGTTGCAAAGCACGTTCTGTATTACGTCGTGGATTATAATAAGACGGTCCTTTAATCATGCCGACTAATAATGCCTGCTGCGATAAATTTAATTCTTGTAATGGAACACCAAAATAATATTCGCTTGCCAAACCGACACCATGAATAGCGCGCGCACCTTGTTGACCTAAAAATACTTCATTTAGATAGGCTTCCAAAATTTCATCTTTAGTAGCGTGTCGTTCTAATAAAAGTGCCATTAATGCTTCTTGAACTTTTCGTTGAATGCTTCGTTCAGAAGTTAGAAAAAAATTCTTCACCAATTGTTGAGTTAGTGTACTTCCACCTTGCCGGACAGAACCTGCAGTTAAATTCACCCAGGCTGCTCGTAAAATTCCTCGCGGTGAAATACCAAAATGATCATAAAAATCTCGATCTTCAACCGCAATTAATGTTTTAAGAAAAAATTCTGGCGCTTGATCCAAACGAATTAATGAACGATCTTCTTGAGATTTTGGATACACGCCGCCAATTAATGATGGCTCAAGTCGTAAAATACCAGCGGTTTGTTGCGCGCTCTCTGCATTGGCATCGCGCACCACTTCCGTAATTTCTTCACCGGACCACGTTATACGATATTGCGCAGAAGCTTCATAACCATCCCAAAATTGAAAACCGCGTGTACGTAAAACAAGCGTACTTCCCTGCAGAAAAAAACTTCCTGGCTTATTTAAATTACCGGTATTTCGATAATTTAATCGTTGTAATTCAGAACGAACAATATTCGGGGATAATTGCCGACCAGCGTACATTTCAAGCGGTCGCGCATATACTTTTGCAGGTACGGACCATTTTCGTCCCGCAAATTGTTCAACTACTTTCATATCTAAAAAAATACAGTACACAACTAAAACAACGAATAAGACCAGCGATAATTTAATAAATATGCTTATTAAAGGATGTTTATTTTTTGGCTTGGATGTACGGGATTTTGCTGTCTTAGATGAGCTGGATGCTTTTGAAGAACTCGATTTTTTTTGATTAGTCATTATTGTACCCGTAACGAAAAACTTTTTTGCTTTAAAAAAAGAGTAGCTATTTACCGTCAACACTTTTCAAGTATTGGTTTTTTTCACCACTCACTATTATCAGTGTGCGTCACAGTAATTTTGCGTGCGTAAAGTGTTGGCGACGCATCTTCAAAGTGCTCTCTTTATTAAAAAGAATGGATTAAAAAAACCTTTATGCCGCACTATTCCAATCAATCTAATTTTTATTCATTACGGGTATATATTTTTTCAATTAGTACTAATCCCATAGGCAGTGATTCTCCCATTGAAGCAAAGGTATCTGCTCGATCTGTAATAATTGTGGTTAACCAATCTTGCCATTTTTGTGGTGCTTTTGCTTGAATTAAACGTTGCAAAACTTGCACACGTAAGGATGAATTAATATTTAAATTTTTATCAGGTGTGAGTCGTGCCATCCATGCAACCGCTAGTGAAAATGCTGTTTGCTTTTGCGGCCATGATAGTGCCAATAATGCTTTTAACCACGATTCAACAGAAGCCGCAGGTACAATAGTAGACGTGGATGCATGTAATGATAATCGAGCACCTAATCGACCTAATGCCCAGCTGAGCGTTGAATAGTATTTTTGATAACTCGCAATTAAAAACCAACGTAATAAAATATCACCTATTTCAATTTTCAAAGAAACGGGCAAATTTTCTAACGCACCAATACAACGAATGCACTGATCAAAATTTTGCAATTGATGTTGCTGCTGATATTTCAGATGCTTTGCACGCGAAGGATCAAATAAAATAGAAACTGATTTCCACAGGTTTTGTTGAAATTCGCTTGATAATCCACCACTAATTCGACGCCAGAATGTCCACCATGCGGTCCAATTTTGTGTTTCTTTAATAAATTGAATACCATTTTCCCATAGTGGTTCTAATTGCTGAATGCGTTGTTCATCTTCAGGTGCACCCCAACCGGGCCGCAAACTAAATCCTAGCCAACTCCACCATAAGCGTTCGTGTTGTGCGCTACGTCGACGTTGTTTAGCACGTGCAAGTAAAGCATCCGCACAGCCGCGAGCGGTAATTAAATTCCATTGATCCGGACTTCCCAAATTTTTCTCAACCCCTTGTCGCCAAGTGTGCAATGACAAGGTATCGTTGCGTTTTATTTGTCCAAAAATATGCTCAATATATTCTAATGCATTGTGCCAAGCCGTAGATTTTTGAAAGCTTTCTCGATCTACAAAATACTGAGTTTCATCTATCGACCTATGATTTTTTTTGTTTTCTGTCGCCCAGGGAAAAGCCAATTCCCACTGTTGATCGTGTTCAATGGAATTACACACGACGCGTAAACGACCTTGCACATCGATTTTTGCCGACAGACGTACTGCAATCTCATCTACTGAATTATTCTGCTGAGTAGTTAACATCACGCTTAGCGGCGGTAACGCGATCCAATCCGGTTGTATTGCGCAAACTTGGCCGATCTGTGCGGAATTTTGTCTTATGGAAGACCACAATTGAAATTGCACTTTTTGATTTACTTTTAATGCAAATGTTTGTGGACACACACTTTGTACGCTGCTGTCTTGATTAGCCGGCAATAAACAAATCGCACTTTCGTTATTTAGCGTTAAAAAATAACTGCGGATATTGCGCTGTACCATCCGTGAATCAGCAACAGATTGTGCTTGTAAAAATTGTACAGCACCTAATGCAACTGCATCGGAAGGTCGATCTACCACTTCAACTGGAATAATTTTTTGCGACCAGGCTGCAAGTTGATCTGCAATAATTTGAATTAACCAAGTTGATTTAAATACCCCACCATTTAATAACACGCGATCGGGCCAGGATTTAAGTTGTGTTTGATGCAGAGACTGAGAAATATACCGATTTAAAAATTCAGCTAAATGTGCAGTAACACGAGCGTCCGCGGTATAATCCAGTCCCCATTCTTGTAAACCCAATTCAGCACGCTGAGCAGTAGTTGAAAAATCTACGATAGGAAAAAATTGATTTTTAATTCGATCTTTTACATCAGATTGCGTGAGATGAGTTGTCCATTGGCTTGCTAATAAAGAGCTTCCTTGTCCTTGAATAATAACGGGTACTGATTCTAAATCTTCGATGGATAAAAGTTGTTCTTTAGCGATACGACAGCGTTGCACTAAATGCTGAAGTGCTGCGCGATTTAATAATTTATGTGGATGCGCTTCACGCCATTGTTGGTGCACTTGCTGCGCCAACAACCAATCCATATTATCGCCACCTAACAGAATATGGTCGCCAATACCTATACGCTGAAATACTGGTTTATTTTCTTCATCTAATTCGCAATCAATTAAACTAAAATCGAGTGTACCGCCCCCCATATCGCATACAAGAATTCGCTGCGACGTAAGATAGATTTGGTCCTGATGCAAATTAGCGTAATGGTAAAAAGCTGCGGTAGGTTCTTCAAGGAGTGTAATATTTTCCAACCCTATTCGACGTGCAGCCTCTAGGGTTAAACCTCGCGCTCCATCGTCAAACGAAGCGGGTAAAGTAATCACCAGCACTTGCTCTGCCATTGGCGCATTAGGAAAACGATCATTCCACACACGGTGTACATAGCGTAAATAACTTGCACAGGCATCGACAGGAGAAATTTTTTCTACCTGTTCTTCATTCCACGGCAATATGGATTGTTCAGGATCAATATTAGACTGCGACAACCAACTTTTTGCACTGTGAACACCACGACCTTGAGTTTCTTGTCCCCAGCGGCGTGCGCATTCACCAAGAATTGCAGTGGGGATTGGATCACCTTTAATCCAAGAAGCGTAAGGTTCAATTTCACTATCCGATGCCGACCACTGATGCGTATCGGGATGATAACGAAAAGAGGGTAAATACATGAGTTCATGCCATTCACCGTGTTCTGTCCATTGGGGAATCAACAAAATTTGTGGAGTCAGCGGTGAACCAATCTCGGCGAATGCTACAACGGTATGCGTAGTTCCTAGATCAATTCCAATCCAGTAAGAATGCGAAGCGTTCATAAGATGAAACTTATAGTGATTTAATTGTCTTGAGAAACAAATGCTTTAAACCATTTGTTGGCGAACATCTAATTCTAATTGCCAAGGTTTACCGCCTTTTACCGGTACGGCTTCTAAGCGTAGCGTACCAACGGCAGTAAGTTCAGCTTGCAGATAAACCGGTATCATTAAATTTTTATTGTTGGTTGAATCTATAGTCGTTTCATTTGCAAAGTCTTGTGGAATAGTGACTTGAATATCGGGCAATGGATTTAATTCTTCCATCGACCAACTCGATAGTTGTTCCCCTACTGCATCACGTCGGACTTTAGAATCGTAAAATTGAAAGCGTACTGCTTGACCGCGAATTAAACCAAATGTGCGATTATTTACACGCTGCATTTGGCCTTCTTCTAAACCAAATGGCGCCACACACAAAGCCTCAACCATTGGCGGCATTCCTGGTACAGCGGGTAAAGCACTTGCAACTCCAACGTAAAATGAACTTGCAAGACCCCCACGAATTCGCACACCTTGTCCGGTTTTAACAGCACCAAAATACGCTGCGCCTTGCGCAACCGCTAAATCCAAATTTGCGCCATCTAATAATCGTGGAGCTGCAATAGTATGCACACCTGCCCATAGCGATAATTGCTGCATGATGCGTTGCACAAAAGGTACGCTTTTAAATACACCGCCATTTAATAACACCGCAGTTGGCAAACCAAGTGATGCAATCCGTTGAGTGGGTTCAGCAGCATTCAAGTCAGCAAGTCGTTGCGTTAGTGACGAGGTATGTTTTGCAAGAAACCCAGCAATGTGACGCGTAATTGCAGCGTCTTGCGCATAAGGTAAACCCATTTGTTGCAACGCTTGTCGGGGTGCTTGCAAAGGTTGTGCATCTTGATCGACCCAAGGAAAAAACCCTTCTAATAATGTTTGTTCCAGTTCAGCGCGCGTGACTTCGGAACGCAATACACCGCCCAATAATTTTGAACCGCGTGTTGGTACTGATACCGGAACACTTTGAATATCGGTTTGACTAAGTAATTTTTCTTTGGCTAAACGACACGCTCGTGACAGTGCAATAATTTGCCAAGGTTCAATACGTTGACCTTGGCTTTGCAATTTTTGTGTCACGCTGTACGCCAGAGCCAAATCCATATTATCGCCGCCGAGTAAAATATGATCACCAACTGCGATTCGTTCCAACTCTAAATTTCCGTCTTTTTCATCCACTAAAACTAGCGATAAATCGGTTGTACCACCACCTACATCAATCACTAATAAAATATCACCGGGTGTTAATTGCTGGCGCCAATCACGACCTAACGATGCAATCCAGCTGTATACCGCGGCTTGTGGTTCTTCTAATAACGTCACATTTTCAAGGCCGACTTTTTTTGCAGCCTGCGCTGTTAATTCACGCGCAGCCGGATCAAAGGATGCGGGTACGGTTAACACGACCGGTAAATTTTCTAATAGTTGATCAGGATATTGATCGTTCCAAGCCTGTCGTAAGTGATCAAGATAAAAACATGAGGCATCAAATGGTGAACACAACTCGACATCGTCCGGCGCATTCAACGGCAAGAATGCTGAACGTCGATCCCATTGATCTACACTTAACCAACTTTTTGCACTGGACACCAATCGCAACGGTGAATTTAATCCTTGCTCACGTGCGAACGTGCCTATTATTGCATTAGGTTGGATTGCATTAGTTTGTTCGCCCCACGGCAAGGTTAATAAATCTGCAGAAAATTCCGCAGCATGGGGGCGATATAAAAAAGAAGGTAATTGAGATTCAGCAGAAATTTCTCCGGCTTGAATCAATTGAGGAATGTCTATTACTTCAGGTGATTTTATTTCAGATGTAGATTCGTCTGAAACGTAATAACGGGCCATAACACTGTGGGTTGTACCCAAATCAATTCCAACAAATATATTACTCATTATTTTTTTCTCATATTAATATTTGAAAAATATTAGCTCTTCCCGAAGAGGCTTTTATAAAAAAATCATACTACCTTGTTTTATATACCCGTAGCGAATGAAAATTAGGTAAAGCGTAGCGGTGAAGCATGAATATTTTTTTTCGATTGCACGGCGCTTTGACGCCGCGTAGCTAAAGCTTTACGCAGTGAGAACGCTGTGACGCGTTCGAACGAGCAACACAGCAAGCGAAAAAAAAGATCATGATGAACACCTAATTTTTATTCGCTACGGGTATATCTCTGCATAAACGGCAGCACGTAAAAATCTATCAATTATTAAGTGAAAGAGCCGATTAAAATTTAAAATGAATATTTTTTAGAGGCTTAAATGAAGTGAACTAAAATTAAATATTTTTTAAAGTTTAAAATCTGTATGAGCGATGAGTCTAATTGTGCAAAAACTAGTAGGTAAAAGCACTTAGGGGAAAAAGTATCCTAAATTTAGAACTCGATCTAGGATACTTCTAAATTTATCTATCAATCGTCAGATTTTGAGCAAAGGCAACTAATACCGCCTCCAATAATTAAGCCTCCAACGAGACCCGCCAAACAATGATGAGCTAACGATACATCATCATTAATGCCCATCTCATTTTGTCGAAAAGCTGCTCCAATGACAGAACTTAAAAAGGCTGTACTAAAAGACTCTAAAGTAGCTCTATACACTAGAATACCAAGTTCAGCATTATTCGTTGATCGACATATTATCCCGATAAATCTACCCAAAACATAACTTGGCACACCAACTAATAAAGTTCCGGTAACAGCAGATTTCACACCTTCAGAAACATCATACCCATTATGATGAATACCCATAATTGCATGACCCGTAGCAGCACAAGCCGCCGAGGCTGAAGCGGGTAATGCTAATGATAAACTTGCAACTGCTAATTCTGCTGCACCAGCCAAAGTATAAGCTGCACCATTTCGCAATAAGTTTCTAACATTCAAATTGTATTGGATTGGAGAGGTTGAAGAAGCAGGAATTGTAGATGGAGCAATTAACACTGGTGCAACATGACGTGGTTCTCCTCGTTCTAAATCATTCTCTGCAGTTCTTGAATTTACTTTAGATAAATTGACATTACGAGTATTGGCACTCACTTCATTCATAGCCGCTTGAGAACTACTTTGAAGACCTGACACAGAAAACTGCTCTACTACCCTTCCTTCAGGAAGGGACCGTGCTCTATTCGGTGAAATAGGTATAGCAACTGGTATAAAATCCAATACTGAATTATGTACTGATGAACCTACACCACTTAATGAAAACATAATTTCGTCCTATTCTAGAATCAAAAGCGTTGATATTTGAATGTCATTTAAATATTAAAATTTACGTGCGACAAATGATTACAATAGAAAATTTTAAAGGATTAGCATTTTTAAAACAAAAATAAGATCCATTATAAAAACATAATTTTGACGCTTATTTCAAAAGGTCTATCAATCAACCCAACCTATAACTCTACTTGCGCAGGAGCAATCACTTTCGAATTTTTATTTGCACTTATCTGCGGTAATTTAATTTCTTTAACTTCCCAACCGCGATGTACCAATGTTCCGCGAAAAGGTGCTTGTCCATTTACTGCACCTGACAAACGAATACTTTGACCGTCAAACCCATCTTCCAAAACTACAGTGGTTCCTTCTTCAGCTTCATGAACTGGTTGTAGTGGAAAATGAGATTCAATAACTCGTTTCGCACCTTCATGAACAACACGTGCCGCAGCACCAACATCTGCATCTGAAAATCCAGTTAAATCTTCTTGTACAAAATCAATAAAACGACCTTCACGTTGTAATAATGCCAAAACTTGAAGTGCCGAAGTTGAATCTTGTACCGGTAATGCAGAAGATTTACGAGGTGTTGAAACATGTATTTCCTCTTCTTCCTTGACTTTCAATTTGGCAATAACAGGTGAAATTTCAGAAGGATTATTTTGAGGAGTCGCACGTTTGGTAAAAATAATTCCAAGGATTGCTGCAACACACACAGCCAATAAAATAATATGTCCTAAATCAAGTGTCTGTGGTAAAGCTAAAGTTAATGTATCCATGCATGATTCCTTAATTTGTTTTGAATTTATTATTTATTCTGATTGAAAGTTGAAGCTTAATATAAATGATGAGCTATCTTATCATGGCTATTTTTACTTATGCACGCTAGCGCACAGAGGCATAACTTTTAAGACTAAATAATCTGTTGGTGTTTAATGATTCTGATATTAACGGTCATCCCTATCATCCAGGAGAAATATTCAATGAGTGAAAAACAGACGCGAAAACTGCTTTCACCTCTGCGATTAGTTGCTGCTAGTTTGAGCAGTGT
The DNA here is from genome assembly GCA_040386355.1 of Pseudomonadota bacterium. Classification (GTDB taxonomy): domain Bacteria; phylum Pseudomonadota; class Gammaproteobacteria; order Pseudomonadales; family UBA6940; genus JAZKFP01. The sequence continues at coordinate 32,063 of JAZKFP010000150.1, forward strand.
AATTATATTGTCAGCTTGTAGTTCAAATCCACCTGAGCCACCAACTGCTGCACTTAATGCGGCTGAGCAAGCTATTTCTGCTGCGGAACAGGGTTTAGTGGCACGAAATGCTCCAGTTGAACTTAAAGAAGCACGTGATAAATTACGTGAAGCAAATGAAGCAGTTAATGAAGAGAACATGTCTAAAGCCAGTTATCTTGCAGAACAATCTCGTGCTGCGGCAGAGCTTGCGGCTGCTCGTTCTGAAGCTGTAGAAGACGAAAACACCAATAAAGATATGATGGAAATGGGTAATACAATGCAGCAGGAAACAATGCCAAAATCGCAAGATGCTCCTCCCGCTGGTTTTTAATTTCAGACAATTAAATCATTTACCTTAAACCGTTTTCAATATTTAAATATAAAAGGAAGTTACGAATGAAAATACCAATTCAATTAGCTCCTAGTGTTCTTACAATTGTTTTAGGTTTTAGTTTATCAGCGTGTTCAAACGGGCCTGCTGCTCCTGAAGGATCTAAAGAAGTTCGTGAGCAATTAGCAGCACTCCAAGCAGATCCTAACCTTGCTGGTCGTGCATTACTTGCTCAAGAAGAGGCACGTGCAGCCGTAGCTGATGCTGAAAAGCCGCGAGAAGACGAGCAAGTTGCCGAACATTATGTATATATCGCTGAGAAGAAAGTTGGGATTGCTCAAGAACAAGCTAAAAGTGAATGGTTAAAAGAGCAACGTAAAACCTTAAGCACTGAAGCACAATTGAAAATGCGTGACAATCAGTTAAATACCATTCGTTCTGAAGCTAAGCAAGCACAGATGGATGTGGAAAGTGCTCGTTCAGAAGCAGAACAGGCAAAAATGGAAGCTCAAGCTTTAAAAGAGCAACAACTTCTAATGCAACAAGAAATGGAAGCGTTAAATGCAAAACCTACTGATCGCGGAATGGTTTTGACCTTGGGTGATGTTCTATTTGAAACTGGTAAATCTGACATTAAAGCCGGTGCAACCAACAAACTTTCTAAACTTGCAGAGTTTTTAAAAGAATATCCTGATCGATCTGCAATCATTGAAGGTCACACTGACAATGTTGGTAGCGATTCTTTAAATCAGGGTTTATCGCAACAGCGTGCGGATAGCGTAAGAAACTTCCTTACTTCACAAGGTATTGAAGGAACGCGTTTGACAGCTTCTGGCAAAGGTGAGTATGCACCAATTGCGGATAATGAAACTGCATTAGGTCGTCAACAGAATCGCCGAGTGGAAGTGATTATTTCTAATCCACCAAAACAAAGCGAGAACTCTTCTCCTAATGCTGAAGAATCAATGTCCAATACCCAGCAAGCACCGAGTACTGGAGCTATTAACTAAACAGTTGAAATTATTTGGTTTGTTTTAAAATAAAAGCCCCGATTTTTTTGATTCGGGGCTTTTCTGTTTAATGAACATTTAACATTATAACTTTTCTAAAATTACCCCTTAGTTCTCACTCATTTCGTTGATTACATAATTATTACAACTTTAATCGACAAATTATCTGGCTTCCTCTACATTTACCTGCACGGTGAAAGTGCCTTTATAAAATGCGCCTAACCAAAATTTAATTGATTAATAAAAAATATAAAAATAGGTGTACCAATGCATCAACTTTCAGCAGCACAACGTTTACTTTTACCAATCGGACCTGAGTTTTATGAACAATTTCCTGAATCGTATTTAGGAAATGTATATCCAACTAACAAACCCTATTTCAATCAACAATTTAACACTTCTAACATGAGGTCTGCCGACAAAAAATCTTATGCGAAAGAAGAGGTAGTTAAGGAAATAAAAGAGTTAACCCCGGAAGCTGACCCTGATAAATCAAAGCACAGAGTAACATTTTCAGAAGAGGGAATTAAAATTCGTGTAATTCCAGATCTAACAAGTCTACCTACCGAAGAAAAATTAGAACTGTATTATAGTGAAGGTGAATTAAAAGAGATAAAATATGATCTATTTGCAAAAATATTCCCACCCAAAAATGTAAATGTATTTTTAAAAAAATTATTTTCTTCAGAACAAATTATTGTTAGAAGGGAAATTGAAAATACTATTAATAGCATTTGCGATTGGATGGAAAGCAATCAATTAAATCATAGAGAATTGTTTGAAGCTTTGAAAATTAATCAAGACAATACAAATAACTCTGATGAAATAGAAGATCTTAAAATATCTTATAAAAAAGATTTAGTGAAATTTGAACGATACAAAGAAATTATTTCACATGAAACAAAAGATTTAATTTTAAATCTAATAGATGAAGACTGCATTTTCATTCCATCAGCTCCTAAGCAGCATCCAAATCAAGTGCAGAATTTTGAGCAAATTTACAACGAAAACATAACAGATGCTTTTATTAAAGAACACTTGTCAAAGTGGGTGAATTTTCTAACAAATGAAGCATTAGCAATTCTTTAAAATCCGGTAAGTCGATTGCGCAATGCAGTCGACTTCAACCGCTCTTTATGCTGAAATACATGTTTTTACTTTACAGCCAGCATATTTCCTATGACAAACCAATCCAAACGTCGCATTCTTGTCACGAGCGCACTTCCCTACGCCAATGGCCCAATCCATCTAGGCCATTTAATGGAATATATTCAAACCGACATTTGGGTGCGATTTCAAAAATCTCAGGACCATGAATGTTATTACGTCTGCGCAGATGATGCACATGGCACTGCGATTATGATTCGCGCTGAACGTGAAGGTATTACGCCCGAAGCGTTAATTCAAAAAGTTCAAGCATCGCATGAACAAGACTTTGCCGATTTTTTAATCAAATTTGATCATTATCATTCAACACATTCTGAAGAAAATAAACGTTGGGCAGAAAAAATTTTCTTGAGCAACCAACAACAAGGCTTTATGTTTTCAGAATCAGTTTCACGCTTGTATGATCCTTCCGCAAAAATGTTTTTGGCCGATCGTTACGTCACCGGCAGTTGCCCAAGTTGTAAAGCTCCTAATCAATATGGTGATAATTGTGAAGTGTGCGGCTCCACCTATTCTGCTGAACGTTTGATTGAACCAAAATCGACGTTATCCGGTGCAACACCCGAATTACGCAACAGCGAACAATTATTTTTTGATTTACCCAAAGCTGAAACATTTTTAAAAAAATGGTTAGACTCAGGCTCACTGCAACCAGAAGTTGCTAATAAATTACGAGAATGGTTTGAAAGCGGATTAAAGCCTTGGGATATTTCACGAGAAGCGCCTTATTTTGGTTTTACTATCCCAGGTTATTTAGATAAATATTTTTACGTTTGGTTAGATGCACCGATTGGTTATATCGCAAGTTTTGAAGCCTTAACTAAAAAAAATCCAACGCTAAAAATAGAAGATTTTTGGCAATTGACTGATGATGCTGCATCGAATAATACAGAGCTGTTCCATTTTATTGGAAAAGATATTGTTAGTTTTCATGGATTATTTTGGCCTGCTCTACTTCAAGGTGCCGGATTACGCTTACCTACAGCGTTATGCGTCCATGGTTTTGTCACCGTCAATGGTGAAAAAATGTCAAAGTCTCGCGGTACTTTTATTGAAGCTCGCAGCTATTTAAATCATTTAAAAAATCCAGAATATTTACGATATTATTTTGCGACAAAACTTTCTTCACGAGTTGAGGATCTTGATCTGCAATTTGATGATTTTGTGAATCGCATTAATTCTGATTTAGTCGGAAAATACGTCAACATTGCGAGTCGCTGCGCAAAATTTATTGAAACGTATTTTGATAATACTTTGGCAAATACATTAATTCATGCAGATATTTATCAAGATTGTATTGATCGCGGAAATAGTATTCAAGAAGCTTACAACCAACGTGAATTTGGTCGTGCAATGCGCGAAATTATGGCAATTGCCGATATCACAAATCGTTTAATTGATGATGCAAAGCCTTGGGCTGAAATTAAAACCGGTGATAAAAAAGCAGTCCATTCAATTTGTAGTTTAGGCATTCAATTATTTCGTTTACTCAGCATTTATTTGGCTCCGGTGTTACCTGCAACTACGCAACAAGTTAGCACCTGGTTAAATTGTGATTTAAATTGGCACAACACAAAACCATTATTGAATCATAAGATCCAAAATTTTTCACCATTGATGCAGCGTATTGATCCAGAGAAAATTAAAGCTATGACTGAACAATCAACAATTAAAGAAATTCCTGCCGAAAAAAACAAAGTCAAAGATTCAAAAGTTAATAATGCTTCAAAAGCACATAATGAAATTTCTACTACCAATGAAATCACGATTGAAGATCTACAAAAGATCGATATTCGATTAGGAAAAATTATAAGTGCGGAACGTGTGGAAGGTGCCGATAAATTATTAAAATTAAGTGTAGATATTGGTGACTCACATAAGCAAGTATTTGCTGGAATTGCTGAAGCTTATTCGCCCGAACAACTCGTTGGCCGAATGGTGCCTATCGTAGTGAATTTAAAACCACGCAAAATGCGTTTTGGAACTTCAGAGGCAATGATATTAGCAGCTGGCCCAGGCGGTGATCAATTATGGTTATTGCATCCTGATTTAGAGTCTTTGCATATACCAAAAGCCGGCATGGCAGTGAAATGAGTTCAGATTGAATAAATTTGCAGAAACCGCCTATAAAAACTTAAAGATTCTAAACAGTTTTTTACAAATACAATTTAAATAATCTTGATTTAACTACTTATCAAAATGTATCCTGATCAAACTGTTGAAATGGGTATTCACACAAGGAAGTTTAACGATAAATAAAAAATAATCTGGTCATATGCAGTCAATTAATCCTTCAGTCTCGATTCAAACATCGAAAAGTTTTGACAGCTTACCTGCTAATGAAACCAACGTTATACCGCGAAGCCCATCGTACGATGATATGCGGGTTCCAAGTGATGTCAGTCCCTTTCAATCTACGCCTAATCATTTAGAAATTATAAGAAGCCAGTTTATAGATAAAATTAAAAATGATTTATTAAAAGACAAGTCTATTCCTATCGGGACAGCGTTAGAACTTCATCGAGCATATTTAGAAAGTACTATTACATTGCAACAAGGCGGCACTATCAAGTGGCCTGAAATTCCGAAAGAAGAATTAGTAGCTACAGTAAATAATTTTTTCAATGACGCTGTTGATAAATTCACTGACATACAAAACTTTCCGAATGAATCACTTTTATTATTTAAAGAAGATGGTGCATTAAGAAAATTTTGCCTCTCTCATATTGATAATTTACCAGCAAAAGATTTGTTAGGTAGTTTGGAGTATTTTGTAAATAAATTATGTCAATCTTCCAACGTACTTAGAGAAAATGCTCTACACATTTTTCCTCCATTTAATGGAGATTACAAGTATGAGGTTTGTGTGGCAGGAATGCACATTTCTTTAAATGAAGCAATTTTATCATTAGATGACAGCCATCCTATACAAATTCATCAAACGCAAATCATAAGAAATATTATTGATAAATTCATAGACAAGAATAACGTTTTAAAAGATGTTCATGATGGCAATCATATTCATACCCCCTTTTATTTTCTTTCTTTAATATACCCAGATTCACTGATTGAAAAAATTGATGAATTTCATCTCCTTCCACGGAGCAATATAAAAACTACACTTTTATACCAATTCATTAATGAATTACCAATGGAATTGCAAAATGAAAGCAACAATATGCTAAATGAGTATATTGAGAACAGCATGAATGAAGAATTTTCACGCTTGGCTAAATATTTTAATAACGCGACTCAATCAATATTATCAATTCCTGTAGACGATATAGATTACAAAAAATTAGATAATCTTGAATTACTAAAATACATCAATATAAGAAGTATAGATATTATTCCGAATGTGATTAACGAAACAATGGATAGTGATTATGCATGGGATCCACAGAATTTAAAAAATTTTTTATTTGAAAAAACTCTTAACCACATTAGCAAACCATTTATCAACTTTAAACCATCTGTGTATTTAAATTTAAAACAATCAACATTTAAAGAACTAAGGGACATTACAGCTCCTTCACTACTTGATGTAAAAGATTCAGAAATTGTCGAAACTTTCATTAATAAAATTTTTATATTGTCAATTGAAGCAGAATTTGATTCTCAATTTAAATTACTTAGAACTCTTCACAATTTAGGTATAAATAGCGAAAATATCTCTCGCTTTGAAAAAGCAAAATCCATTTTAGAAAAAATAAAATATAATTTACCTAGCGATCGTAATGATTTAAAAAATCGTTTAAGTCGCGTTCAAGAACACATTAACTTCTTACAAACTAATAGCTCTGAGGAATCTAATAATGAATATAAAAATTGGATTGAAAGGGATTTAATCCCATTAGAAAAATTGCTACTTTTAAATTCAAGCTCTAAAGAAATTAAAGCCGCTTTAGAAAAAGAGTGCTTTTATAATCCAAATTACAAATTACCAAAAGAATCTAGCATATTTTTTATAATTCATAATCCAGAGGGTATAGAATGCTTTAAATTATTGGAAAAATATTGTTCTGATGACCAAAAATTAGCATTATTTATTCCAGCTATTGCTAATGGGATAACTGAATTAGTTGAAGTATTATTCGAACATTGTATAAATTCAATCAATCAATCAAATATTTCAGAAGTACCTATCACTGTTGCTTTCGATAAAAATAATATTGATATAGTGAAGATCTTTCTACAGCAAAATGATGAATTTGTGCAAAATATTTTAAGACATACTGACGAGGATGGAAATACTCCTTTGCATAAAGCTGCAAAACTTTATTCACCTGCTATTTTACAATTATTGTTAACAGCTGATTCTTCACCAACAAAAAACACTTTACAAATTAAAAATCAATACGGTAAACGAGTTTTAGATATAGCCGTTAAGGACAGTAAACCTGAAAACGTTAAAATAATATTAAATTTAATGTCTGCTCATGGGCTAATGTTAAAAACATCCCATAAAAATCATTTAATCAATCGTGCTAATAGGAACAACTCTGAGGAATTCCCTACTGAAATTTTAGATTTACTAAAAAAACATCCATCTCAAAATATGATGAGCAGAGGCTTAATTCAACTGGGTAAAAAGTTTTCTTCTTAACTGTCCTTTATAATAATTGGCTGCAACTCATTAGACTAAAAAACTACGCGAAACCTGCTAGATTCCAGGATATACTTACTAACTTTAAAATCGCATTGATGGTAAGTATTTCATGTCCCACTCTATAATTGAGCTTTTAAACAAACGTATTCTTATTCTTGACGGCGCCATGGGCACGATGGTCCAGGGTTACGGCTTAGCAGAAGACGATTATCGCGGCACACGCTTCGCCGATCACTCTATGTCTTTAAAAGGAAATAATGACCTTTTAGTTTTAACGCAACCCGATATTATTCGTGAAATTCATAGCGGTTATTTAGCGGCTGGTGCAGATATTCTTGAAACGAATACTTTTAATGCCACCTGGGTATCACAACACGATTACGGTTTAGAAGACTACGCATTAGAAATAAATCGAGTTGCAGCACAACTTGCCCGTGAAACCGCCGATGCATTTACTAAAAAAACTCCGGATAAACCGCGCTTTGTAGCAGGTGTGCTTGGACCAACAAGTCGTACCGCTTCTATCTCACCCGATGTAAATGATCCTGCAGCTCGTAATGTTAAATTTCAAGATTTAGTCGCGGATTATAAAAATTCAATTCAAGGTTTAATTGAAGGCGGAGTTGATTTTTTATTAATTGAAACCGTATTTGATACGTTAAATTGTAAAGCCGCGATCTTTGCCATACGGCAAATGAATATCCAATTACCGCTGATGATTTCTGGAACCATTACGGATGCAAGCGGACGAGTATTATCCGGTCAGACAACTGAAGCGTTTTGGAATTCTGTCTCACACGCTAAACCTTTAAGCATCGGATTAAACTGCGCATTAGGTGCTGCTGAATTACGGCCGTACATTCAAGATTTGTCGCGTTGCGCTAATACCTTTGTGAGTGCGCATCCTAACGCGGGTTTGCCAAATGCCTTTGGTCAGTACGACCAGACTGCGGATGAAATGGCCGTTATCATTGAAGAGTTTGCACAAGCCGGACTTATTAATATTGTCGGTGGATGTTGTGGTACTCGACCTGCGCATATTAAAGCGATTGCCGAAGTTACCAAAAATGTTAAGCCAAGAAAATGCCACACACCTCAACCTAAATTACGCTTAAGCGGTTTAGAACCGATGAATGTCGGCGTTGGCGAATTTTTCGTCAACGTCGGTGAACGTACCAACGTCACAGGCTCCAAACGATTTGCACGTTTAATTCGTGAACATCAATACGAAGAAGCATTATCGGTTGCTTTACAGCAAGTCGAAGCTGGCGCGCAGATTATCGATATTAACATGGACGAAGGCATGCTCGACGCTGAAAAAGCGATGCGGAATTTCGTCAATTTAATTGCATCCGAGCCGGATATTTCTCGCATTCCCTTAATGATCGATTCTTCAAAATGGTCGGCTATTGCCGCTGGGTTAGAATGTGCGCAAGGTAAATGCGTCGTTAATTCAATTAGCTTAAAAGAAGGCGAAGCGGAATTTCGCGAACGTGCAAAACTTTGTTTGGATTACGGTGCCGCAGTTGTTGTAATGGCGTTTGACGAAGAAGGTCAAGCGGATAATTTGGAACGACGCCTAGTAATTTGTCGCCGTGCTTACAAAATATTATTAGAAATGGGTTTCGAACCTCAAGATATTATTTTTGATTTAAATATTTTTGCAGTTGCAACGGGTATCGAATTACATAATTCCTACGCTTACGACTTTATTGAAGCCTGTAAAATTGTGCGTAAAGAAATGCCGTTAGTGCATATTTCGGGTGGCGTTAGTAACGTTTCATTTTCATTTCGTGGTAATGATCGCGTACGTGAAGCTATTCACTCGGTATTTTTATATCACGCGATTCGCGCTGGTTTGACGATGGGAATTGTTAACGCTGGCCAGCTTGCAATTTTTGAAGATATTCCTGCTGATTTACGTCAACGTGTAGAAGACGTTATTTTAAACCGCGATGAAAATGCAGGCG
>JAZKFP010000151.1:0-5921 GCA_040386355.1 Pseudomonadota bacterium
CTTGATCTGGATCAAGATAAGCTAAAACAATTGCTTGAATTTGCGGATGCTCGAATCGAATAATATCGGAAACACTGCGTGAATCCATCCACTTTAAGGTATCTAAACCAGAAGTATTTCCACCCATTAAAATTCGATCGGCTAATCCACCGGCTTTTTCTTCACCTAATGCATTGACCAACATTTTTCGAATATAATCGTCGGAGCCAACACCTACACTAGTTTGTTCTTGAGCATCAGTAAAAAAATTATTTAAAACATTTTCAATTTGCGTACGATTAATACTAGTCAGTGCTGCCATAGAGTTGCCAATACGCTGCACTTCTTTTGGCGCTAAATGCTTGAGAACTTCAGCGGCACCTTCTTCCCCAAGACTCAACAATAAAATTGCTGATTTATCTAAGGCATTGAAACCTTCAGTCACAGAGTAACTCCATCACACTCATTAAAAAAAACCTACTATCCCATCACTTTCACTAACACTCTTTTTATTAAATTATAATTTTAAATTAAGATTTCTGACTTTCACTTTGTAGCCAATTTTTAATCACTTGCGCTACACGTTTTGGATCTTCAGAAACCATTGTTTTAATTGCGCCAATTTGTGCTTCAAAGGTACCGCCGGCAGATGGTAATAATGCGTCTCCATCCACTCCTAAACCCATACTGGGTCCAAATCCTGATTTCAGATTTGGACTATTTCCTGAAGCGTCACTAATTATTCGACCATTTGCGTCTTTAACCACCATGCCGCCCGTTTTATTTGTAGGCGTACTTTGCATTAAAGAACGAATTAACGGTTTGATAAAACCAAACACAATTGCTAATACTGCAATCGCAGCGATTAGCATTTTTCCTAAATCAATTACCCATGGTTTTTCTAACATCGAGATTGGAATCTCTTCAATAATTTCTTCAACGGGTTTCATAAAGGTTTGAGAACTTACTGTCACGCTATCACCACGATCTTCACGAAAACCTATTGCGTCTTTAATTAATTGATTAATGTTAGTAATCATTTCTTCAGAAATGGCAATACCTTCCGGCAACATGTCAGGATTATTGTTTAAAACAACCGCAACACTTAAACGTTCGACTTTTCCAGGTTGACCTTTTGAATGAACAATTTTTCGATCAATTTCATAATTACGAGTTAATTGTTTTCGTCCAGCACCTTGCGATGATTGATTTGCGTTTTCAATATCTGCGGCTTGACCAGGATTAATAGCAACCTCGGGTGATTCAGCTGTGGCAGCAGGTTGATTAGTCAATGCTCCAGGCACACCACCTAATTCGCTTGCACCTTTTGACTCTGTTAATGATGCTTCACTGCGTACGACTGACGATTTTGGGTTATAGCTTTCATCTGCTTCTTCTGTGACGGTAAAATCAATATCCGCTGAAACTTGAGCAGAAAAGTTTTTATCACCAATTAATGGATGTAAAATTGCGTTAACTCTACCCGTTAATCCTTTTTCAAATTCGCGTGTGTATTCAAGCTGTTTTGCTGCCAACATAAAATGTTCAGAACTTTTATGATCTGAAAGCAAATTACCTTTTTGATCAACAATACTTATTTGATTGTCTTGTAGATTTGGAACACTGGTGGCTATTAATTGAATAATTCCTGCAATTTGTTCTTTGCGTAATGTTTGACCTGGATATAAATCTATTAGAACCGAAGCACGCGCTTGTTGATTATCGCCAACAAAAACGGTTGCTCTTGGAATTGCAATATGAACACGTGCGCTTCGTACGCTGGATATACTAGAAATGGTGCGGGCTAATTCACCTTCAATACTGCGATGGTAACGCGCTTTTTCCATAAATTGGCTGGTACCAATATTTTGTTGTTGATCGAGCAATTCATAACCACCGTATGAACTTGAACCATGACCCATTGAAGCTAATTTTAAACGTGCATCATGAATTTTATCGGCATCTACCAATAAAACACCATGTTCCGTATCAATTTGGTATTTGATGTTTTCTTGTTGCAAAATACCAATAATTGCTGAGGAATCAACCTGATTTAAATCTTGATATAGCGTGCGGTACGTTGGTTCTTTGGACCATAAAATAACTCCAAAACCAATAGCAATACTTGCAGCCAAGCCAATCATAATACCAATTTGTCGAATAACGTTTAAACGACTTAAGGTATCAAATGTATTTGAAGGCATTGCTAATGCTTTGTCTGCCATGAAATTCTACTCAACTTTTTCTACTACTCATTAAAGCCATACCGAATGCAGATGGGTTTGGTATATACAACTAAATAGGCATATTCATAATTTCTTTGTATGCATCTACAATTTTATTTCTTACTTGAATTACAGCTTCAAAACCAATCGATGCCTTTTGGCTCGCAATCATCACATCCGATAAAGAAACATTCTGATCACCCATTTCAAAACGATTTTTTAAGGTAGTAGAATGTTTTTGTAATTCATTAACTTCACTTAACGATTTACTTAACACTTCTGAGAAAGAACTCATAGGTGAAACATTTTTTGAATTTATATTTGCCGACTCTTCCGATGAAGCAAATGAGTTCGGCAACATCATTTCGGATTTTATTTGTCGAATTTGCGACAGCACATCCGATATTCCCAGATCTTCCATAATCTTTCTCCTTTACCTTCAAATACTCTTAGAATTTAATTTTTAAGTGTTCATCATGCTCTTTTTTTCCGCTTGCTGTGTTGCCTGCTCAAACGCGTCGCAGCGTTCTCACTGCATAAGCTTTAGCTACGCAGCATTAAAGCCTCGTGCGATCGAAAAAAAATCTTCATGTTTACCGCTACGCTTAACTTAAAACTTAAAACTTAAAACTTAAAACTTAAAACTTAAACCCTACGGGTATATCAAAGCCTAAAGATTTCATTTTAGCCAATTTATACCGTAAAGTTCTTGAACTAATTTGCAATCGATCTGCAGTACGTTGACGATGTCCATGCTCTTTTTTTAATGTTTCTAAAATCAATGAAAATTCATGAATTTCAACATCTTGATTTAAACTTGGGGTTGACTCAGGAAAGCCTAAATTACCTGGCTCGTTTAAAGCAGGAATAATTTCTTTATTTATTTTTCTGAGAGAATTTTTTGTAATTAAAAGATCTTTAGGATGAATATGCAAACCATCTGCTAGCACTAAGCTTCGTTGAATTACATTTTCAAGCTCACGCACATTTCCTGGCCAATCGTAGCTCAGCAAAACTTCATTACTTTCCGCTGTTAAAATGGGCATGCTTGATCGATCCGATGAATATTTTGCAATAAGCTTATGTGCTAAAGGTAAAATATCTTCTTTTCTGTCATGTAATGGGCTTAATTCTATAGGAAATACATTTAAGCGATAATATAAATCTTCACGAAATCTTTTATTTTCTATTTCTTCAATTAGATTTCGATTAGATGTAGAAATAATACGTACATCAATAGATATGGGTTCTTTTCCACCTATTCTTTCAACTTCTTTTTCTTGCAAAACACGTAGTAATTTTGATTGCAATGAAATTGGCATTTCTGTAATTTCATCCAGCAATAACGTACCTTGATCCGCTAACTCAAATTTTCCAGGCATGCTTTTTTGCGCCCCAGTGAACGCACCTTTTTCATGACCAAATAAAATGGCTTCTAACATAGTTTCTGGAATAGCAGCACAATTAATTGCAATAAAGGGTTGATTTTTTCTGGGTGATTGATCGTGAATAAAGCGGGCAAGAATTTCTTTACCCGTTCCACTCTGTCCTGAAATTAAAACGCTCACATTACTGCTAGCAAGTCGTTTTGCTAAAGTGAAAACTTCCTTGCTTACTGTCGCTTCTGCAATAGGCGCATCGTGCATTAAATTTAAATAACTAGATTGACGATACTGATGAACTTTATTTATTAGGTTTTCTCTAGAAAAGGGTTTTGCAATATAGTCTACTGCTCCATCACGAATTGAATTGACGGCATCTTCAATTGTGGAGTAAGCCGTCATTAATAAAATCGGAATTGTAGGATGAGTTTTCTTGACAACTTTTAGTAATTCTTTACCCGTAAAGTCAGGTAACTGTACATCAGTAATAATCATATTAATTGCTTGAGTATCTATAACACGCAATGCTTCTGTAGCATTTTCTACTCCAATAACAGCAATATTTTCTGCTTCAAGCGTAATCAAAATTGCATCACGCAATGCTTCATCATCTTCAACGACTAACACAACATCTGAAGAGACCATCTATCAATCCTTTGATTATTTTGTTTGCTCTTATTTGATAAAAGGCAATTGAATAACTACTTCTCCGCCACCAAAATCATTTTTCTTAAGCTCTATAGTTCCTTTATGTGCTTCAACAATATGAAAAGCTACGGTCAAACCTAATCCTGTGCCTTGTTTTTTTGTGGTAAAAAACATATTTCTGTATTCATTAATTTTATTAGGATCAAATCCTTTACCAGAATCTCTAACAATAATTCGGAGCATATTGTTTAGTTTTTCTACAACTATTTGTATTTTACTTTGTTGTTGAGAGGCCTCTATTGCATTCATCAAAATATTTGATAACGCACCAACCAACGCATCTTGATGACATTGTATTATGTGTTTTTCTAAATCAATTGATGCAATCAGTTCGACTTCAATGTCTGATTGGATATCAGCAGTTTGTTGGATAGCGTTTTGAATTAAATGCTTGATGGATTGATTTTCATGACAAGGAATTTCTTTTTTCACGTAAAACAACATATCTCGTATTTGTGATTCAATATGTGTAATCTGCTTGCTAATTTTTTGAGTTATTTTCTCATCAGATTCGCTGATATTTTTCTGAGTAGAATACTGATCAAAATACAGTCTTAAGGCCGAAAGTGGAGTTCTAATCTGATGAGCCAAAATTGCACTCATTTTTCCTAAATCTGATAAGCGATGCTGTTGAAATGCTGCGCTTTGCAAATTCTTCTGATCGGTGATATCACACAAAACGATTATTTGTGACCAAGGTAATGGATTATTTTTATTTTCAAAATTTTCGTGATTTGACGTTGTATAAATTTCTACATAGCGACCAGATTTTAATTTCAAACAAGAATTTTCTTTTTCAAAATAGTTTTGAATGACATTTATCCACATTTGATTATGTATTGAAATATTAAACAATTGATCCGCTTTAGCATTAGTAGACACTACCGTGCCATATTTATCGATGCAAATTAACGCGGTTGGCAACCATGCTAATAATTGGTTAAATTGTGCTTGAAGAGAATTCTTTTGTAATGTAACTGAGTCATGGCTTTTCTGCAGCTCAGAAAATAATTCTTGAATAGTATCCAATTTAAAATTAACAGCAGAGGATGATTGACTCAGTGCTTCAATCAAATGATTTGAGGATTTAAGTAATTGTATATCTGACTGATTACTACTTAACAAAGCTCTACTTCCCTACAAAGCCCACTACTTCACAGCCACACTGCAATCTATATACCCAAATACAAGTGGCTGTTTTCAATAACATTAAAATTTCATTAATTTACTTTGTCAATTTTCTGACGAAAAAAAATTTATTAAAAATGTAAAATTGACGTTCTATTTTTATCCTTATGCACTACCTTTTAAAGGCGACTTTAGTTTTAAAAGTTCACTCATTAAATAGTGAGTTACATACAAAAAATTGATTTATATACCGCGTGCGATTTACCACTGAGGAATCTACTTCTAGCTATGAAAAATGTTCAAACACCTTCTACCCACCGCGTTAATCCACCGAGTTTTGATTCTACTTCTTCTAATATTCAAACCAACACGCATGATGTTATTCCGTACGGTCGGCAAACATTAGATGAAAGTGATCGGCTTGCAGTTATGGAAGTACTTGCGACAGATTTTTTAACGCAAGGACCTTGGGTTTCTCAATTCGAACAAAAATTAGCTG
>JAZKFP010000152.1:0-2325 GCA_040386355.1 Pseudomonadota bacterium
CGTGCTTACGGAATTGATTTTAGTTTTACGCCTGTGCTGGATATGGATTATGGCGATAGCTTGGTGATTGGCGACAGGGCATTTCACCAAGATGCGACTGCAATCAATGAACTGGCTTTCAGCTTGATGCAAGGGCTTAAAAAAGGCGGCATGTCTGCTGTTGGGAAGCATTTTCCTGGGCATGGTTTTGTAGTGGCAGATTCGCATGTGAGCATTCCTGTCGATGAACGCAGTTTCGATGAAATTGCCGCGAACGATATGCAACCGTTTAAGCAAATGATAGATGAGGGTTTGGCGGCGATAATGCCTGCACACGTGATTTATCCAAAAGTAGACGATAAGCCAGCAGGTTTTTCACCTAAATGGTTGCAAAAAGTACTACGTGAACGACTGGGTTTTAACGGTGTGATTTTTAGTGATGATTTAAGTATGGAAGGTGCTAGTGTCGGCGGTGATGTCAAGACACGTAGTTTGGCTGCGCTAGATGCTGGTTGCGACATGGTATTGCTGTGCAATCGTCCAGATTTAGCCGATGAGTTACTTGAAAAACTAGAGTGGAAAATGTCTGCCTTGAACATATTAAGGCTTGCTAGGATGCACGGTGCGCATCATCCAGCTGATATCAATGAACTACATCAGGATGGCGATTTTGTTGCTGCAGTTAAGCGCGTTGGATTAGTAGGCAAACAAGAAGGTGAATTGTTTGCCTAAATACCATCTTTTATAAAGAATCGAGCGTTAAGTTATTTTAATAACCTCAACAATATTTTGCTGAGGTTATTTATATTACTTAAAATTCGTTTGCTTAAATTCTACGGCGTGCAAATGTGAAGAATCCTAAAGCTAGTGCTAGCAACGGTAATGATGCTGGCAATGGAACTGGGCTAAGCGGCGTAAAGTTAACACCTACCACAAAGTCGTCATAATCCGCATCACCATTTGAGCTATCGTTAAAGCCTAACACATAATCAAACGGACCATAATCTGGACCACTCACTGGTGTAAGATTACCGTTTAAGATGGCAAATCCTAAAACTGGAGTGTTTGGTGTACTGTTACCAGTTGAAGCACCCGTACTATCTGTGAAGCTGAAATCAAGCAATCCTGAATTAACTGCAACAGAGGCTGTACTTTGACCCACTGTATTAGTTTCGCTCAAGGACGTACCTAGAAAAGAGAAAGAATTGTTAAAGCCACTTTCATTACCTAAATAGGTAAATTTAACAGTTCCGGCTGTGTTTGCGAGGAGCGAACCTGAAAGACCACTAGTATAGACACCAGTTGAAGTTGCTGGCTGACCATTATAGCCACCAAATGTCATTGCAGAACCACCCATAACGCTTAAGCCAATAGCTTGAGCAGCACCTGCCGAGAATAATAAAGTTGTTGCTAAAGATGCTGTCGCTGTTAATGTTGCCAATTTAGTCTTGCGCATGATATTCCTTTCAAGAAATAAAAAACTATAAAAATGTAAAACTTTAAATCTGACTCAATTATTTATATGTACTCGAATACTATTCTTTTTAAAAATTAAAGTCTGTTTGTTATCTAACTTAACTTTCAATTGAAACCTATTACTTTTAAACTTGTGTGAAAATTAAATGTTTTGAGGATGAATAAGTAAAACACTAATAAAAGATCACCAAAATACGCACAATTACGTATTGTGTTTATGTGGAAACTATGTTTGATTGGGAATTGCTAAGATATGTATCTGGGATAACTATCAAATTGCCAAAATATTGTACATTATTTTATATATTGTTAGTTAAATGATTTGAAATTAAATTACAACTCAATGAAATGAATTGTTTTTAACAATTTGTAACTTGAAACTTTGATTTGTCACTTGAAACTTTAGTAGATAGTCGTTATCTTAGGTTATATTGCACTTAAGCAACTTTTATAAGGAAATATATATATGTCAGATGATATGCAAGTATTAGGTCGTGAAGGCGTCGTTAATCAAAAGCTAGCCACACAAAATAAGGTGTTACGTAATACTTATGCCTTACTTGGCCTAACGATGATTCCAACCGTGATCGGTGCTTTGGTAGGTATGAAAATGAATTTTTCATACGCAGCAGCCCATCCGTTTATTTTTGCAATCGGCGCAATGGCAGTCATTTACGGTTTAT
This sequence comes from Pseudomonadota bacterium, assembly GCA_040386355.1. Lineage (GTDB taxonomy): Bacteria > Pseudomonadota > Gammaproteobacteria > Pseudomonadales > UBA6940 > JAZKFP01. The sequence goes on from JAZKFP010000152.1 coordinate 2,139, forward strand.
TTGCTGCAATCAATGCAAATCGCAATAGCAGTATTGGTGTTGTCTTATTGTTAGGGTTGACGTTTTTACTCGGTTTGATGCTAGGCCCAATTCTGCAACATGCACTTAACCTGAATAATGGCGGACAAATCGTTGGTTTAGCTGCTGGCGGTACGGGCATTATTTTGATGACGATGGCAGGCATTGC
>JAZKFP010000153.1:0-4877 GCA_040386355.1 Pseudomonadota bacterium
CGTTTAATGTCACAACAAGATCTTGTTGATATTCTACAAATTGCTCGGCAAAAAAACTTGGCGTATGGCATTACTGGAATGCTGTTATATAAGGATCAATCTTTTTTACAAGTTCTTGAAGGTGAAGAAGATATTGTAAGGCAGATATATTCTTCGATTGAAAAAGACAATCGCCACTCTCGTGTGGCAATTCTTTTAGAAAGCGAAATTAAATCACGGATATTTTCAAGCTGGAGCATGGGTTTTCAAAATATTGATCAAATGAGCATCGAACAACTGGAAGGGTACAGTGAATTTATGAACATAAATGCGGATCTTTCTCAATACATTGATTCACCTGCACGCGCTACGAAATTTTTACTTTACTTCAAATCTGCAAGTTAAATATGCGTCAGATAAATTCTTTGACTAAATATACCCGTAGCGAATGAAAATTAGGGCGCTTTGCGCGCCGCGACTCAAGGCAGCGGCCGGACAAATGAAATGTTTAAGCATGAAGATTTTTTTTCGGTTGCACGACATCTTGACGCTGCGTAGCCAAAGCTTTACGCAGCAAGAACGCTGTGACGCGTTCGAGCAGACAACAAAGCAAGCGGGAAAAAAGATCATGATAAACACCTAATTTTCATTCGCTACGGGTATATAATTAAGTCAGTTATCTTTCTTGTCCTAGCTAAATTTTTATGAATAATCATCGTGAATAAGTTTTAGGCTATTAATTATAACCTGTGTTTACCTCAATTATTTTTTTAAAAATCTTAACTATCTTTAAATAGCTATTGACATACATCCGAATAAACATGGTTGTCTTATCCTAATTTCTTGAAAGTGCTGTTTTTATAATATATAGAGTTTATTCATGGAAGAAATAATACAAAATGTGAAAGAAGAATTATTTGTTGTTGGTATTGGAGCTTCAGCAGGCGGATTAGATGCCTGCAGAACTTTAATTAAGCGCCTACCACAGGGTCCATTATGTTATGTCATTTGCCAGCATTTATCCCCGACTCATGAAAGTCGATTGACTGAAATTTACGCACGCGACACTGAATTGCCAGTTCAAGAAATTTTTAACGGGCTTCAATTAAAAGCTAGTACCATTTACGTCACCCCGCCAAATACCGATGTCGAAATTATTGAAAATCATTTTGTTTTGTACCCACCTAAAGACGGTCCTTTACCTAAGCCCAGTGTTGATCGATTTTTTATTTCAATGGCAGAAGCGAAGGGTGAAAAATGCGTTGCAATTATTCTTTCAGGTACCGGTTCAGATGGTGCGGCTGGAATTACTTTTGTTCATACGCAAGGTGGTTTAACTCTGGCGCAAGACCCTCATTCGAGTGAATACGATGGAATGCCTCGCGCGGCTATTGCGACCGACATGGTTGATTTCATCGAAGATTTATCCAGCATTTCAGAAATATTAAGTACGCGATTAAAAATTGATAACGAAGGTTTATCAATCATTGATCACACATCAGACACATACCAGCAAGTCTTACGTTTAATTTCTCGTCATACTACCATTGATTTTTCAGGTTATCGTAGAACCACTATTGATCGACGTATCGCACGTCGAATGTCAATTAAAGAAGTTGCTACTATTGAGGAATATCACGATTTATTAAAAACTGATGCAGATGAAATTAGATCTTTTATTCAAGACGCATTCATTATCGTTAGTGAATTTATGCGCGATGTGAAAGCATTTCAAAATTTAGAAAAGGAAATATTAGAACAAATTTCAAACAGCCCACGTATGAAGGAATACCGAGTATGGGTTCCAGGCTGTGCGACTGGAGAAGAAGCTTTTACTTTAGCAATGATCATTGAAGATATTGCGGTTCAATTAGGCCGAACCATTATCTACAAAATTTTTGCAACGGATATTGCAAAAAAAGCGGTTGAAACCGCACGAGCAGCAGAATATGAAGTTACTCAAATTCAAAAAGTTTCAGAAAAATGGAAAATCGAATATTTTGATAGAAACATGGAAAAATACCGTGTTAAAAAATTCATTCGAGATAAAGTAGTTTTCTCTTGTCATAACTTACTTGTTGATCCACCCTTTTCACGACTTGACCTGGTGTCATGCCGAAATTTACTCATTTATTTTAATGAGGAATTTCAAATTGATATAATGAAACTCTTTAATTATGTATTAACTACTAATGGAATTTTATTTCTTGGCAGTTCTGAATCTTGCAAAAGTAAAGAGTTGTTTGACTCAATTGATAGTCGTTACCAGATCTATTTAAAAAATGAAGTAGAAGGTATTAAGCCTACTTTTTTACCCTTTAGACCATTAAGTGGATTTTCTACAAATGTAAATCGATCGACTCAAGCAAAATTTGATATTGAACATCACATCTATAAAAAACTATGTGAGGTTTATATTAAAAATGCATTAGTTGTTGATGAAAGTTCCAATTTAATTTTTAACCATGGAAATTGTGAACCTATTCTTTCCAAAAAATCAGGCATTGTTAAACAAAGTATTTTTGAAATCGTAGTTTCATCAATTCGAGCTGAATTAAAAGCGTTGCTGTTTAAAGTTAAACAAGGATCAGATCCTGTTATCGGCAGTCTTTATCACCTTCGATATAATGAAACGTTAATGCAAATTTTATTATCGGTTCATCCACTTGCCGATCAAAAAAATAAATTATACGCAATTTCATTTCAATTGCTTCCTATACAACATAAAAAAAACTTATCTCTTCCCGATAGCGATCACGCCTTATTATTGGAAATTGAACATGAATTAACTGCTACTAGAGAAAATCTACAAACCGTTGTAGAAGAACTTGAAACAGCAAATGAGCAATTGCAGGTTTACAACGAAGAGTTGCAATCTTCAAATGAAGAATTTCAAAGTACAAACGAAGAATTGCAAACATTGAATGAAGAACTCCAATCGACTAACGAAGAGCTTTTAACTGTTAATGATGAGTTAAATGAAAAAGCAATAGAACTAGAAAAGTTAGCTTCTGATTTAACAAATATTCAAGACGCGCTTGAATTACCTATGTTTTTATTAAACACCGAATTTAGAATAAAAAGATTCACACAAAACTGTCGAAATATTGTTGATTTAAGTGCAATAAAAATGAATGATTTTTTATTTGCCATTCCATGGTCTAGTGCTTCTTTCGAAATTAAATCGTTATTAGAAGAAACTGCTAAAACTGGAAAAATTTCTCAAAGGGATGTGTGCATTGATTTTCATCATTATCGCTGTACGGTTTCTCCCTTTAAAGGCAACAATAAAAAGCTAGATGGCTATGCAGTAATTTTTTATGAGACGACAGATTTCACCTTAGCTCAACAAGCCTTGTCTGAAGAGAAAAATCTTGCACAAACTACGCTAGAAACAATAGCCGATGGTGTAATACGAATTGATAATAGAGGAATGATCAATTATTTTAATAAATCAGTTGAAGAGTTGATGGAATGGAAGAAATCAGAAATCATAGATCAATCTATTTTTGCATTTTTCAAACTATACGATGAGCAACAAGAAGTAAATTTTCAAGAAATTATTTTTAATTCTATTAAAGATGGTACTTCTTACAATAATATTAAATCTCCCTTTCTTACCAAAACACGTTTTGGTAAAGATTTATTTGTTGAAGTCTCGCTTGCTCCTATTCAAAAATTCAATGTGACATTAGGTGTTGTTATTGCATTTCGTGATGTGACTGAACGACAAAATCAAATGAAAAAACTTTTATGGTCCAGCAAACATGATTCTTTAACCGGTTTAGTGAATCGTGCAGAAATTGAACGTCGCATTGAACATGCAATTATGAGCGCCAAAAGAGACCATTCTGAATCTTCTTTACTGTATCTTGATTTAGATCAATTTAAAGTAGTGAATGATACCTGTGGACATCTTGCGGGTGATCAATTACTCAAACAATTATCCATGTTAATGCATGATTTATTACGAGGTCGCGACACGCTTGCGCGACTTGGTGGTGATGAATTTGCAATTCTACTTGATAAATGTCAGGTCGCTGATGCAGAGCGTATTGCTGAAAAAATTAAAAATGCGGTTGCTAATTATCGTTTTTCTTGGGAAGAAAAATTATTTCGTGTTGGCGTAAGTATTGGAATTGTGAGTATTGGAATGGATGTTAATCAGGTTGCTGAAGTATTAAGCGACGCTGACGCTGCATGTTACGCTGCAAAAGAACAAGGCAGAAACTCCATTCAAGTCCATAGCAAAGATGATTTCTTGTTAGAAAAACAGCGTTCTCAAATGAATTCTGTGTCCGATATTAATGAAGCCATTGAAAATGATTATTTTCGATTATACTTTCAAAAAATTCATCCGTTAGACCCAAATGAAGAACCATCTTGGGAAATTTTACTTCGTATGTTTAATAAAAAAGGCGAGTTTTTAACACCTGATACGTTTCTACCTGCCGCACAACGATTTGGTTTAATTGCCCGTATTGATTTATGGGTACTAAAAAATACTCTAGATCAGCTTAGTAAGTCGCTGGTGAATGAAGGCAGAGCCGCATTTCCAAAAATTAGTATCAATATTTCTCCAAGCTCAATAGGCGAAACATCCTATATAACTTTACTAACCAAACTTCTAAAAGAACATAACATTGATCCTTCAAAAATTCATTTCGAAATTACTGAAACCGCTGCAATCAGTAATTTTGTGCGCGCCAAAAAATTTATGCACACAATTAAAGAAATCGGCTGTAAATTTTCTTTAGATGATTTTGGAACAGGCATGAGCTCTTTATCTTATTTACGCGATTTACCAATCGATATTTTAAAAATTGATCAATCGTTTATCTGCGATATTTTAGAAAATGAAGTAAGCTTTGCGATTGTAAAATCGGTTAATGAAGTTG
>JAZKFP010000154.1:0-5451 GCA_040386355.1 Pseudomonadota bacterium
ATATTGAATAAGAAAATGCAAGACGCTGAATGCATTGATCGGTATCTGGAAATAAAGTTAGTTGAACATGACGGCCAGCAGATTGGTCCGCTTCGCGTTTTGCAAGTTCTAGTTCCAATTTTTGAGTAGAAACAAACAAATGACGTATTTTTAACAATCGTAAAATTCGAACAATAATTTCTTGTTTAAGATTATTCCACTGCTGCAGTTGATTTTCACTATCTGAAAAGCTAGGAATACTGTCTATTAGTGGATTATTTTCTTCAATATTCCAATCATTATGATTATTACCTAACATTAAAATAGCAGGATGCGATAATTCGCTAATACTAAGCCAATCAATTTTTTTTACAGAGTGGGTATCAATAATTACCAGATCGGGATCAAATATTTTAAACGGCTTTACGGTAATATTGGGAGCTATCTTATCTGCGTACATATCCCAAATAGGTGCAGGTGTCCAAATAGATTCCCAATGCAACGATGCTAATTCAGCACATAGCAATTGTTTTATATTTTCTAATTCATTATTAGCTCGATTTGAAATCAAGGCTAAACGAATAGAATTAGTTAGAAATATAGATTCTGACATGGTCAATAATTTAGGCTCATCGATCTGTTATACTTACAAACGTTCAACATATTAAATTAAAGTCTCTACCAAATCTGAGATATAAAAATTTAAATACAACTTATCATGCTGCTAGTGATTCATAGGCGACTTCTTCATCTTTGATAAAGCCCATGGTAGCTCATTGACTGAAAACCAGAAAGGGTAGATTAAATATGTCAATAACACGAGGCTCTTCTTCTCGCGAAAGACGAGGTTTTGTTCGTCTAAAAGTAGATACCGCAATGGCATTCCAAATAGTTGGACAAACAGAACGCTACGAGGGTCGTTGCAAAAATATTAGCGGTGCGGGTTTACAGATGGAAACTGCAAAAAAATTAACGGAAGGTATGCGCTTAGACGTAATGGTAGCAGCAGAAAATATTGATTTAGATCCATTTCGTGCAATTGCAGAAGTTGTTCGAGTACGACATTTACCAGATCAACATACTTTCAATGTGGGATTGGCGATCAAACAAATCATTAGTTAACTACTTCTTCGCAAAAGTTAAAACCAGTTTATGGCAATGGTTGAAACAAGTGAAAACTAAGTTTGATTTAATTGAATACATACTAAACACAGATGAGAATTCCTATAACACTTTTCAAATATTTAATAAAAAATAAGTAGCGTTCAACGCGGGCGAAAGATGTTTCGCCCCTACAGAAAATCATCTCTTTTCTAAAGATACATGAAACTTTGAAGGTAACGTTTCAAGCGAAACATCTTTCGCCCACATGTATTTTACCCCAAAACACTATTCACAAGGCATTGCAATATAGAAAATCAATGTGCGTTTGTTATTCCTAAAGCGAATGATCTTTTGTTTTAAAAAATAGGTATTTATTATAATCTTTTTCGCCGCTTGCTGTATAAATATGCAGCCTCGAGACGCCGGGTGATCGCAACAAAAATCTCATGCTTAACCATTAATTTGTCCAGTCGCAGCTTTTAATTGCGGCGCGCGGAGCGTCCTAATTCTCATTCGCTACGGATATATAATAATTTCTGTTAAAAATCATCTTCTAAAAAATCATCTTCCATCATACCATCTGTCACTTCAAATTCTCTTTTTTGTAAAAAAGCATCCCTTACAAATAAATATCGATCACCTCGAATTACACGCTCCAAACTTAAAATTTCCGCACGTTTATTAATGACCCACAAAACAGTTAATTTTGTTCTATCTGATTTAGAAAATAAGTACATTTGTGGATCAGCAGCGGTGTCAATTATTTCTGAACCAGTATCACGTACCGTACTTGGACCTAATAATGGCAATACAACATAAGGGCCAGATGAAATCCCCCAATATCCAAGTGTTTGACCAAAATCTTCACCTGCCACTCGATATCCCAAAGGCGTTGCCACATCAAAAAAACCGAAAACACCAAATGACGTATTTAATAAAAATCGTTGCATGCTAACGCCTGCGCCAGACCATTTTCCTTGCAAACCATTATTTAATAAATATTTAACTTCATCTAAATTTGCAAAAAATAAAGTTACGCGATCTCTCATACCTGCGGGTAGCTTTACGTATTGTACTGCAATGGGTTTTAACACCCATTTATCAACTTTATCATTAAGTTTAAAGGTAACTCGGTTCACTTTTTCAAAAGGATCTGACACATCATTTGCATAGGCCGAGGCAACACCGATTGATACGGCGCCTACCATGTAGCTTAAGATAATTGAAATAAAAGTGTGGCAAATAAATTTCATACAGCCTCAACCAATAATTTTAAGTTTAAAATTTATCATCGATAAACATAGGCTTTATTAATACCTTATTTTATATTAATAATAACAATAATAAATTTGTGATTTTTGAAAATCAAATTAGCAAAAATCTTTATTTAGATAGCAAGGCCAAACCAGTTTTTTTGTTAATCCAATAATCAAAACTTACAAAGCGGCCGGCGCCTGTGAAAAACAGACTCAATAACATTAAAAAATAAGTTACAGCTAATTCCATCCCATTATTTAAAATTACAAAATTTCCTTTTTCAGTGAGCCATTTATAATCACCGTGCTCCTGTAAAATTTCACGCGCTTTTGTTAATTTTGCATTTACTGCTACACTGTTTTCAAAACTTTCTTGCGCACCTGGAAATCCAACAGATCGAGTTATTTTAGCAATATTAGTATTAGGATCTGTCGGAGCAACGTAATACCATCCATTACTTGCATGCGCGGTCAACGCAGCTACAAGCATAGTAATCATTAAAGGAATCGTCATCCAACGGACCGCGAGTCCAATTAATAGAGCAAAACCACCTATTAATTCAGCTGCAATTGCAAGTCCTGCTAACAATGCGGGCATCGGCAAGCCTAATCCGCCATCTGGATTACCAAACCAAGCTACTACGGATTCAAAATTATTGAGTTTGTTTAATCCAAAAATAATAAAAATAGGCGCCAAGTAAAGACGAAATCCTAACGGAGCTAACCAATCTACGACTCGCGTACGATTTAATAGCCAATAAATTCGCATAACTTTTAATTTTATTTTCATGGTATTCATATTGGCTATTTCCTTGAGTCGAGATTCCATGTTATTAAATTATATTTTAAGCTGTAGAATACATAATAAAGCTAATCTTTCTGACATATATACCCGTAGCGTATGAGAATTAGGTGTTCATCCTGATCTTTTTTTCCGCTTGCTTTGTTGCCTGCTCGAACGCGTCACAGCGTTCTCGCTGCGTAAAGCTTTAGCTACGCAGCGTCAATGCGCCTTGTGCTCAATAAAAAATCTTCAGGCTTCACCACTTCGTTTTACCTAATTTTCAAACGCTACGGGTATAATAGCGAACGCACATGGGATTTCCCAAAACACGTTTCAACTTTTTTAATCAGTAACAGGTCAATCAGTAATAGACAGCGTTTAACACGGGCGAATAACTATTCGCCCGCATGAACTTTCCCACAAAGCACCTTTCATAAAACAATTTGCCCGGAAAATATATGCGGAAGGTATAAATTAAATTCGGCGCAACAATGCTGTCGCCGCCGAATACCCTGCTCCAAATGCAGACAACAATCCAATCGATCCGATTGATAAGTCTTTTTTATTTTCATGAAAAGCAATGATAGAGCCTGCAGAAGAAGTATTGGCATACCGATCCAATATAATCGGAGCTTCTTCCCGACTCGCTTCACGCCCTAGGACTTTTTTTGCAATGAGTTCATTCATACTTAAATTTGCTTGATGCAACCACAATCGTGCTAGCTGATCGGCTGACATATTTTCATCCTCTAAATGCGATTGAATCATTTGCGCAACCATCGGTACTACTTCTTTAAAAACTTTTCGACCTTGTTGATGAAATCGATTATTTCGAGAATTTATTGATTCAGGCTGACACAATGCCAAAAATCCAAAATTATTTCGTATATTATTTGAAAACTGTGTTTTACAACGTGTAGAAATAACTTCATATTGAATGTCAGCATGAGAGTGCATACTCTCAACAATCATCGCAGTACATGCATCGCCAAAAATAAAATGGCAATCGCGGTCTCGAAATTCTAAATGCGCTGAACATAATTCTGGATTAATTAATAAAACTCTTTTAACACTTCCACCCGTTAACATATCGGTTGCCATTTGCAACGCAAACACTGCAGACGCACAAGCAACATTCATATCAAACGCAAAACCTTCAATGCCTAACGCATTTTGCACTTCAATTGAAATTGCTGGATAAGCTCGTTGCATATTAGAACAGGCTACGATCACTGCATCTATATCCGCTGGCGTACATCCCGCTTCCTGCAATGCTTGTTGCGCTGCAATGAGTGAAATTTCACATTGAAGCGACATTTCATTTTCAGATCTCTCATTAATCATCGGGTACATTATTTTAGAATCTAAAATACCTTCTGGTGCGAAAACATAGCGACTTTTAATTCCAGACGCTTTTTCAATAAATTCGGAACTTGAATAAAGTAATGCTTCAATTTCACCATTTTCAATAGCGTTAGAATTTTGGGAATTAAATTGATCAACATATTTATTAAAAGTATCGACCAATTGCTCATTACTTATGGAATTTTTTGGAGTCCATACGCCAGTGCCAGTAATTTTATTGCATATTTTTTTATCGGATGTTTTTTTCGTCATTGCTGTCTCATTGATTACGGGTATGTTTCATTATTCAAATTTTATTAATTTTGCTTCAATTCGCTTTTCAGAAATAGGCATTTTTGTTTTCATCGGTTGTGCAAAAAAAGAAATTCGCCATTCTTGACACATTGAAAATAATTCCCAATAACCTTGAATATGCTGCATTTCCGTATTTAATGATTTAGCTTTTTTTTGCATGCGTTGTTCAATACTTTGAATCCATATGGATCCTTCTTGATCACGAGCTTTTTTTTCGGGTAGGCGTTGCAAGCGTATTTGCAGAGCTTGGAAATAAAATGGCCAACGCAAAACCCAATCTTTTGTAGCGTTAGAAATAATCTCAAAATTACTTAGCTGATCTAATTGTGACTGAGTATCACGCAGCGAAATATCGTTAAAATTTTGAATGCTTTTAAAATTTGCTGTAATACTACGACGATATTCATCGATATGCTTTAAAGCTTGAGTTAATTGTGGAATTGCTTCCGTTAAACCAGATCGATTGGTACGCCACAGCGTATCAAATTTTTCCTCTGATTCTATAGAAAACAAATCCGACCCCATTGAAATCTCGATCAACCAAGATGTCAAGGTATCATGCAAAATCTCCAAACCTACTTGCTGTCGCCACAATAATGACCATGGCGCTTTACTGCAATCTTTTAACCATGATTTTAGTTCAGGCATTACTTTTAATATCAATAATCG
>JAZKFP010000155.1:0-11934 GCA_040386355.1 Pseudomonadota bacterium
CACAGCTACACAGAAAGCTCTAATGTGGGATTGCTGGCAAAAGGAGGCTATTTCCAGCAGATTACTCAGTTAGTTAATCGAAACCACTCATCCATACAACGTATTTTTTCTGAGACTGATGGTATTCGACCGCCACAACGGTCTCGATCCAAATTAGCGCTGAACTTTAGCTGACCGTGAAGATATCTCGCGTGGTCTAGCAAATCGTCAATCATATTTCCTACTATGATTCGCCGAACGATTAGCCGCAAAACCTACTATCATTTGCCACGAATTATTTAGTTAAATTCGGTAACTTAAGTTTAATAGTAAATTTTTTTGTTTACCCCTCAGCTTTTTAAAAGACAAAAGGCTTACAGTAATTAAACTGTAAGCCTTTGTTTTGTATGGTGCGCCCAAAGAGATTCGAACTCCTGACCCCTTGGTTCGTAGTTAGTTATTTGTGTAATCCATCTCGTTTCAATATGTATCATTAATATTAATTATATTATTGATCTATATAAATAAATTAATATTAAGTGTCTCAGCTTAATTCAAGTAATATCTTCAAAACTCATGTAAAATGTTCCCCTGATCGTTCCCCCAAGAAGGATATCATGCCTACTAATTTGTTATCTGATCGTAAAATCAAAGTGGTTAAATCGGAAGATAAAGAGTTTTTACTTTCTGATGGTAGAGGCCTTTTTTTACGTGTACGTCCTACCGGTGCCAAAGATTGGCTTTTCATATATACCTTCGACAGCAAACGCCGAAAAATGGGCCTTGGCAGTTTTGAAGGTGTAACTCTAGCCAGTGCAAGATTAGAGGCTGATAAAGCCCGCGATTGCTTAGCTAAGCAGCTTGATCCTCAGCTTAACCAAAAGTTATTGATAGCTGAACAAACTGCACAGCGTAAATCCCTCGAAGCTAAACTTAACCGCCTAAAAGTGAGTGAGCTATTTGAGCGCTGGGAGAAATTTGAACTAAAAAAACGTAAGGATCATGGCAAAGAAGTTAGGCGCAGTTTTGAGAAGGACCTAATACCCATGTTAGGTGATACGGCAGCAGAGGATTTATCCCGCACTATGGTTGTAAATTTGCTTGATAAAGTGGTTGAGCGTGGCGCACCTGTTATTGCACGAAATATGCTGGGTGATATTCGGCAAATGTATGGCTTTGGTATTGTGCGTGGCTTAGTGGAGCATGACCCTACTAACAGATTAAAACGAGATGATTTTGGCAAAAAAGTAGAGAGAGATAGAATCTTAGACGAATTAGAAATAAAATCTTTGCCTGAAAAATTAAAGGCTGCTCGCATGACAGAATCGTCTATAGCAGCAATATGGATCATGCTTTCAACTTGTTGCCGAGTGGGTGAAATAACACGCGCTGAATGGCAGCATATTGATCTACACAACAAAACATGGCGTATCCCACCTGACAATTCTAAAAACGCAAAAGCGCTCACGGTCCATTTATCAGATTTTGCATTTAATCAGTTTTTAGAGCTAAAAAAACTATCCGAATTAAGTGCATGGGTGATGCCAGCTAGGTGGACCAATCAACATGTGTGTGTGAAATCATTATCTAAGCAAGTTGGTGATCGGCAGCGTGGAGATAAGGCCCCAATGAAGTGTCGTAGCCTTCATACCAATGCTTTAGCACTAGATGGTGGTAGGTGGACGCCACACGATCTAAGGCGCACAGGAGCCACCATGATGGGCATGCTGGGTGTAAGGCCTGATGTAATTGAAAAATGCCTTAATCATGTAGAACAAAATAAAGTTGCACGCATTTATCAAAGGCAAAAGCTAGAGGCTGAACAAGCCGAAGCTTGGCGACTATTAAGTGATCGACTTGATCTAATCTTAAACCTGAGTACAGAAAATGTTTCAATTTTGTCTGCGAGGGTAGCTTGATGCCTTCAAGAAAACGAATTGCACAAATTGCTAAGAAAAAAGAAATCCAAATAATTTTAGATAATCTACCACTGTATTTAAAAGAGCGAATTAATGCTAGAAAAAAATCTAGAAAAAATAAAGCAAGCGTTAAAAATGATTTTTTGACCCCATTTCTTAAAGAATCCGACCCAGAATATCTTAATCGAAAGGGGGGCTTAATAACTTTTACTAGTGCGTATGATTTTGAAATTACTAAATTCATACCTTCCAAAAATAAAGCTAATCGAGCCCGTGAACAAGATAAATTAGATAATATAAAAGCAATAAAAAAGATGTACGGGAATATTTTGCATTTAAAGTCGTGTGCAAAGATAATTGCTTATCAGGAATCGATAAAAGTTATTGATGATAGGGCTGTTAAAAACGAGTCTGGTCTACCAGTATCATTAAGCACAGTATATTCATACTTACATTAAAATTATAAGGCTCCCAGAGTGCCCTAGTTTCATAGTGTTTAATCCTTAATCAGAGCGGTTCATCTCGAATCGCCTTAAGGAGACATACTATGAATATTCTACTTCAACAAAATCCATGTAACGCTGATCTAATCCAAAAACCAAAGCTACTAACAATACTTAGCAGCTTTGACTCCCTCCCAGATTGTGCTGGCGTGCCAATTTCAATTGGTTGCGCAACCACTGGACGATCACGAGCAAGTATTTATCGCGATATACATGCAGGCAGAATAGAAGCATTCAAGATTAATGCCTCTACGCGTTTACGCGTGGGTAGCTTGCGCAAAATTCTCGCTGCTACATCCCTCATCTGATCAATAAAAAAGCACGCGTGCGATGCGTGCTTAAGGAAAACATAACATGGTTAATCATAACATAGTTGCTCAAAATTTAAGCAATTTAGAATGGCTTAAATTACAGCCAGAATCAATTCCTAACAATTTAAAATCACAGCCATTTGCAGTTTGGAAAGCTGAACCGCGAGTGGGTAGTCAGGGCAAATTTAATAAGGCACCACTCTCACCAAAAACAGGGCAAAAAATAGGTGCTAACAAGCCAGACTTATTTGGTAGTTTCGATGAAGCATTGAAATCCTATTCTGTAGGTGGTTATACCGGTATAGGAGTATTACTTACTGGAAACGGAATTGTAGGTGTTGATATAGATAATTATGAATCATTATTTACTCAGCAGCCACAAGTTAAACACTTTGTTTCAAATGCAATTGCCATGGGAATTTATTGCGAGTATTCACCGAGTGCAACTGGATTAAGGCTATTTACTCTAGGCAAATTACCATCGACGGGACGTAAATGTGGGGGCTTAGAGATTTACGATAATGCAAGATTTTTAACTATTACTGGGCATTTGTTTGACGCTAGAAAGGTAGGTGCATGATGGGCATCGAACTTATCAATGGTCAGTTTATGGTAGATGCTTTTCTAAGTCTTTTACCTTCTTCTGAAATTAAAAATTTACCACATACCACCATATCAAAAGGCTCAGTAATACAACCAGAAATTATTAATAATCTTTGTTCAGAGGTTGAAAAAAACGAACCATTACTGTGGAAAGGGCAGTGGGAAAAGGACGAATTCAACTTAACAGGCTATCCATCACACAGCGAGGGTGATATGGCCCTAGCAGGTGCTATCTCAAGAGCTGCTGTTGGCATGCAGCTGCCAGAAAGTATGTTCAATGACGCAATAGTTGAATGTTTTATGCGAAGTGCTATGTATCGGTCTGAAAAACATAACACTTTTATTAAATATACCGTTCCAAAAGTTATTGCTAGTGTTGTTAGCCCTATAGGTTATGGAAATACTCAACCAGCATCTATTCAAGGAATGACAGCTGCACAATTGGCTCTTAAACATTTCGCACCAATTAACTGGATAGTTCAAGATATCCTACCAGAAGGTTCTTATTTACTTTCTGCTAGACCCAAGGTGGGTAAGAGTTGGTTAGCGCTTCAATTATGCCTTGCGGTTGCCCATGGTGATCCATTGTGGGGAAAAAATGTTCAAAGCGGGACTGCAATTTATCTAGCATTAGAGGAAAATTTTAGGCGCCTTCAAACACGACTATCTCAACTTCGCCAGCCATTTTCATCACCTCACCTAATGCTACATACATCTTGGAAGCGAAGCGATCAAGGTGGAATTAAAGACCTCGAAGATATGTTGATTGACCTAAAACCACGATTAGTTGTTATCGATACTTTAGCTAAATTTCGTCCACCGTCATCAAAGGGAGCTAGTGCATATGAAGGTGACTATAACGCTTTAGCACCCACTACAGAGCTTGCTAACAAGTATCACTGTTGCATCTTAGTTGTTACACACAATCGCAAAGGTAAATCAGAAGGCGATGCTATAGAAATGGTCAGCGGTACACTGGGTCAAATGGGAGCTGTAGATGGCGCGCTAATTATTGATGGTAGCCGTGGAGATTCCATGATGCGATTGACGCTAGTTGGTAGGGATATTGAGCAGGACGGTGAGTTTGCAATTACCAAACGCCCTCAAGGTGGCTGGGATTGGTCAGGCAGCGCCTCGCAGGCTTTTGTATCAGCAGAACGCCAGCTGATACTTAATTTACTTGGGTCAGCTAATAGAGGTTTGAAGCCAATTGAAGTGGCAGAGCGGCTAGACAAACCGAGAGGCGCTGTTAGGAAGCTGATGAGTACAATGGCGATTGAAATGCAGTTAAAACGAGATTCAACAGGTACCTACTCTGTGTAATCACGCACTCACAGAAGTTTTTTGGTGTGTGTGGTAACAGGGGTAACAGCAATCAAACATTGTGATGAATATCAACCTAACCAGATACACCTCTATAACCAATATTACGCATGTGATCCATGTTACTTGCGTTACCAAATTAGGAAAGTTTAAATGAGCAGCCAAAATCAATATTTTTCAGAGCATCAAATGCGATTTGCGATGGTACGTGTAAAAGCAATTAGAAAAAGAGTAAAAAAAAGTTTTGAACTTAAAGGCTCAGTAGTCGATTTGCCAAACGACAAACTTGTACTTCGAATTCAAGCTGGAATGTGGCTTGAAGCAAAAGAACAATCTAGTATCGAAAAGGCTGATCAGTGGACAGAGGCTTGCGCATGGATGGAAGCAGTTTTTATTTTAGATAATGTTTATGGGTAAGTTTTTTTAGGGAAAATCACAGCAAGAGGAAAGCCATGACTTTTTTGGAAGAGTTACAAGATGAAGTATTACGCTCTAAACAAGAGCAAGATAACCAAAATAAAAAAGCCAAAGAGTCATGGCTTCATGCCATGACGCCTTTAGAAGGTAGGTTAAAAATACTATTGGATAATATTCCTGATAGCGTTAAATCAGAAGGCCTGTCACTGCCGGTAATTCAAAAAATGCTTAAGGGCAGGTGGCGTGGTAATGCACATCCGGGCGAGTTAGGTAATGCAATGAGAAAGTTAGGCTACAAAAGGGTGCGGCTATGGAAAAAAACGAATGATGGATTTAAAACAGTATGGAAAGTTATTAATGTTTAAATCAGCTTTTAATAGTTACCTGCCCATTCATAACCATTGGCAATAACCAATCCCTGAGTTGAGAAAGGTGAGTATTTTCTTTTTCCCTGTTAATTATTTCTTTAACGATAGCTTTTATGTGAATAGAATATTCGTCGATAATTTTAGCATTTGAAGGGAAAGGTATTTCATAGTTTTCTAAAGACTTTTCCCAGTTTACATATGGCTGCTGAGTACCAATAGAGATTCTTGAAGCCATATTAATTGTTCTATCTTCATTACAGACTTGATAGAGATAAGGAGTGTGGTCCGAATTCTTAGGTTTTAACACAAGCACAGTTGCCCTAGTAATTCCGTCAAAGGGTGCAATACATACACGATGAAAATAAACTCTCATAGCCCCAATTAAAATATCCCCTACATAATATTTTATAAGGCTAGTTTTTGCTTCGCTAGAGGGTTGATAATCCCCAAAGCTCATTTTTTTCATTGGGATTGAATCAATAGGACTATAGGGTGTTCCTGATTCAATATCGTTTAAATTAATAGATTCTGTGCGGTTTTCAAATAAAGATTTGAGAGCTACAGCAGACCATCCTACTGGTATTTCACGCTTTAAAGATTGGTTATAAACCATCGACCCACCAGTGGATTTATAGGGTTTGCCATTGGCATCGGGGAAATCGAATTGCAAAAACCAGTATTCATATAAAGTTTTTGCTATAGCTTCGATTTCTTTGTTTATACGGTTGTTTAGTGATATTTTATGGTCTATAGACTTTAGGACACTGGCAATCTTTCGCTGATCATCAATATTTGTTGGTAAACGTATAGGGTAATTTTTGATGTCTTTCGCGTTTAGATTTTTTCTTACACCGGACGAAAGATTACGTAGCTCATCATACTGAGTTTTTAAGAAATAGTAGACGTACTCAAAATCAGCTTTTTTAGGATCAAGATCAATGTTACAACAAGCTTGATTCGTTGCCATCGCGATTTTCAAAATCGATAAATTTCCTCTAGTTTTACCTTCACCGTACATCGCAATAGATATTGAGTTTCTAGGAAAAATTCGCAAACTAGTTTTTTGTAGGGCAACTTCTGAAATATATTCATTAGTGTCGTAAATATACTTTTCTCCTAGTTGTTCAGTCTTCAACCAAGGTACAGTGCCATTTGCCCAAAACTCCTTATTGCTCCTCAATGGAGTCAATCCACTAGATATTTTTAGTGAAAGCTCTTCCAAAGATTTAGTCGTCATACTTCAACTCCAGCAACTGTTTTTTAATTTCTATTTCTAACTTACGGGATTGATTGAATAAATCATCCAAATTATCTGTAAAACTTTTCATCTTTTCAAAAAAAAGTTTTTGCGTAATATCGGAATAATTAATTTTAACATCAAAATATTGACCTGCATTAAAGCTGCAATTTTTAGCATGAATAGCTTCATAACTAACTACTGCTGAAAAATTATCTTGTTTTTGTTTACTATTAAACACATCAATTATGCGTTGTTCTTCTTCTAGGGAAAGGACAGTTTTTTTGTTTTTGCCATCCTTAATTTTTTCGCCAAGATTGGAAGCATCAATTAATACTACATCTACCTTATTGGTGGCATCAATAAATAAAATTGAGACGTTCGTACTTGTCGTGGCAAAAATATTGCTTGGCATAGAAACCACACCGGCCAACATTTTTTCGTTAATTAATTTCTGGCGAATAGCTTTATCGATGCCGGATTGTGCGGTGATAAAGCCTGTAGGTACTACCACTGCCGCTTTGCCAGTAGCTTTAAGAGAGTAAATGATATGTTGCAAAAACAATTGATAAATCGCCATTTTGTCGGTGGCTTGTTTTGGTTTATTGGGGATGCCTGCAAAAAAGCGATCTTTGTTTTCTTTGCTATCTAGTTGGTCTCTAAAGTCACTAAAATCCATTTTAAATGGCGGGTTAGAGACAATAAAATCAAATTGTTTAAGGCTATCATTATCATTGTGAGCAGGGTGCAAAATAGTGTTGCCCTGAATTACGTTTGGGATTGAATGCACCAAATTGTTAAGGATTAAATTTAAACGTAAAAGGTTAGACGACTTTTGCGAAATATCTTGTGTGTAAATACTGCAACGGTTTTCGCCAATAGCGTGTGCTACGTTCATCAGCAAAGTGCCCGACCCCGCACTTGGATCATAGCAACTAGCATTCGTAATGTTGCCGCGCTGGTGTTCTGGCACCAGAATAGCTGCCATGATGCGAGCTACGGCATGCGGTGTGTAATATTCGGCATATTTTCCACCACTATTGCTATTGTAATCTTTAATCAGATATTCAAAGATGGTGGCGTAAAAATCAAATTTTTGATTAAAAATTCGCTCAAAACTGAATTCTACTAATTTATTGATGATAGCGCGACAAAAAGCATCGCGTTTGGACACATCAGATAAGAATTCACTTACTCGATCAAAAAGACGAATTTTCTCTCCACTGTCTGTGACTACAGCATAAATATCATTATTGCTAACAGCTATATCCATTAGTGTGTCGTCAAATAACTTGGCAAAGTCTGAAGCGTTTTGCTGGCTAAAAAGATAGCTAATAAAGTGCGTGGCCTTTAAACGTGCCGTATCGGGGCCAAGTTGAAGTTTGAGCATTTCAAAATCATCATCACTAATCTTGTTGATTGCTTCCTCCCACTTTTCGGCTTGCGCTAGCTTAGGATCAATTTTTTTTATTTCGAACGCGAATTTATCGTTTAGAAATTTGTACAGAAAAACTTGCGTAATAATTTTGAATTCATTACCGTCGTTACCTAAGCCATAATTGGCGCAAATACCTTTTAAGCCATCAATCAGGGCTTTTGTTTTTTGTTGAAACTCAATCTCTACCACGTACGTGCCCCACTATTAAATTCTTTCATATACTCTGTTACAACCAACTGATTAATATAACCAGATGAGGTTGGGTTTAATTTGATATCTTGCTGCTTCACAAAGCGTTCAATTACATAAGGCATCACCATGCGAGTAAAATAGCTTTCGTTATCTACTAATTGCGAATTCATTAATACCTGCGTATCCGTGTCCTCTTTTACGCCTGTGAGGGCTTCAAATATTTTTCTCTCGTAATCACTCGTATTGTTTTTTTCTTGTATGCGTTTGTGAATACGCGCATATTTTACGTCCCCTTGATATTTCTGCCTCAACTGGTTATTTTCTCGATTTAGCTCTTTAATACGTGTATGTATTTTTTCTAGCGCATCTATATTTGCAGTCATCTCTTGCTGGCTGACTTCGCTGAGATTTTTTTTCTTGAACAGACGTTCCAATTCTTCTTTTAAGCTAATAAAATGTGGGTCTTGTTGGTCGAAGTTATTCGCTAATGCCTCGCGAGTTAGGCGTAAGGTATTTTTAAGTTGGTCGGCAAGTACCAACTCTTCTTCGCCTATTTTAGTGAATTTAAAAATCACATCTTCTAAAGCAAAATTGAGTAAGTTTGCAGTATCTGCTCCGGATTCTAATTGTTGTTTTACATTTAATAAATCAAGATGGTTGCTGGTTTCGCGGTAAAGTAAATTAAGCTTTTGAAAATCTAAGTCATCTAAGAAATCATAATTTCGCTGCAATCGGATAATGTTGTATAACGCTTTGGCATCTTCAAGTGCTTTTTTTAGTGCGAGGATAGTTTTTTTATCCTGTATTTGGCTTATTTGCTGGGAAAATATTTCTGCATTATGAGTATCAAAACGAAATAGCACATCTTTAATATGCTCAATTTCTTGTGTTATTTCTTCTTCAGATTTAAACAGATTTGAATAGTGTTCAAACTCATTACCCAATTCTGATTGTAGTTCTTCTAGATACTCACGGTTAGTTTCTGCAAACTCTTTACTGATATCTGCAAAGTCCACAACATAACCATAACGAAGTTTCTTATAAGTCCGATTTACCCGAGTAAGCGCCTGCAATAAGTTATGCTTTCGTATAACACGCCCTAGATAAAGCTTTTTAAGGCGTTTAGCATCAAAGCCAGTAAGCAACATATTAAAGACGATAAGCAGATCAATTTTGCCATCTTTAAAGTCTTCAACCCAATCTTTTCGAAACTCTTTGTCTGCCACATCATGCAAAATCAGTGCTGCCGTACGGACTTTTTTATTTTGTTTTTTTATAGCTGTATAGCTAAATTCATCTTTGGCAGTAAATTTATGCAAATCTACCCCGTCATTTAACACTGTGTTATTTATTAAAGCATACTTGGAATTAAAAATTTCAAACAGTATTTTGGCTTGGTCTGCACTATCGCAGATGACCATCGCACCTATGGTGTTATCGTTCAGAGTGCCGCGTGAATGTTCAAAATCCTCAACAATGTAATCTAACATAGGCTCCACAAAGGTGGGATGTGCATATACTAGTCTCTTGTCAATATCTCCTTGCTGTACCTGTACTTGTTCTAACGCTTTTTGCAAAGTAATTTTATAGTTGGTCGCAATTTCTTCTCTAATTAGGCGAAGCGTGTAACCATCGGCAATTGATTTGTTGTAATAGTACTTATGAATGTAATCACCAAATAATTTGCGCGAGTTGTAATCGTCACCTAACAAGGGAGTCCCAGTTAATCCAATTTTAATAGCGTTGCTATCGGACTGCTCAAGATTGGCTAAAAAACTGCCTTTGGGGTTATAGCTGCGGTGTACTTCATCTAGGAAATACACGCGTTGCATATTTACATCGTAGTCATTAGTCGTTATGACGTCAGGATCATCTTGAAATTTTTGTATGTTTACTACAGTTATTTCAGCTTTACCGCTGTTGTTATGTATTACCTGAGTGGCTTTAATATCTTTGCTAAATTCATCTCGGGAATTAATGATGTGAACAATTAAACCTCTCGCTGTAAATTCACGATGTGCCTGTGTTAATAAATCTAAACGATCAACAATAAAATAAAACTTTGGAATGACATTTTTCTTTTGAAAATAATCTGTCAAGTGATGCACGTTATAAAAAGCGAGGGCTGTTTTACCGCTACCTTGTGTATGCCAGATAATGCCTTTTTTAATACCTTCATCAAGTTTTTTTACAATTGCCTTTGTCGCAAAAATCTGGGGATAGCGCATGATATGTTTCTCAATACCATTATTTTCATTTACGTAAGCTATTCCGTATTGCAGCAAAAAGGCAATGCGCTCGCGACTTAGTAATGACGTGCAAATACGATTGGTTGGGCGATTAGGTTCTTTGTTGGTTATAAACTCTGGATTGTTACGGATTACTTCAAGATTGTTGTCTTTAAGAATTAATAGCTCTACTTCGTCAGGTAATTGTTTCAGAGTAGCAGTTAAATTAAGTACTTCTTCTTCGCGAAAGTAATTGAAAATAGGAGATTGATACGATGGGCTGGCGTAGAAAGCCCCTTCAACTGGGTCAATGACGCCATCGTCATATTCCATGTTATTGGAAAAGATCATCATTTGCGTAGTATTTACAAAACGCTTAAATTTAGTATTTTGAAAGCGACGATTAATACGCTCACGCTCTTGAAGAACGCCATCTTTGTTGTTAGGTTTCTTAACCTCAATAAATAACAGGGGCATTCCATTTATTAGCAATGTAATGTCAGGCCTAAACTCTTCTTCACCATTGCAATATGTAAGTTCTGTTACTACATTAAAAGAGTTGTTATTAAAGTTTTCGAAATCGATTAATTTAATTCCTGAAGTGCTGGTCAACTTTTGGTAGAAAGCTTTACCTAAGTCATGGTTATCAAGTAAAAGCTTTATATCCGAAAGCACTCGATTAGCGTCATCACTATCAATCGAAGGATTTATCTGCTTTACAGCACTTTTAAATATGTCAGGAAAAATGTTGCTATCAAGATCCCAGCTTGCATCTTTCAGTGAGATGTATTCATAACCTAATCGCACTAGATGCAATATGGTCGGAATTTTTACCCTTGAGTCTTCATTGAATTTCATCTTAAGTTTTCTTATATTGATGATTTTTTATACTATATTAAATAATATTATTTATTTACATAAGTTATAAAACTTTTGTAAGATTAACTGTTTTTTCTATAACTACAAAAGCTATATTTCATGATATGAGCTGGAGGTTTTTTCATTGCGCTCGTTAAAAAATACTATTCTTTATAAACTAGTGAAAATCAAAAAGTACGGACAACAAAAACTGCCCAACGTTATAAAATTTCTATTTGTATTACGAGGTTTCTAGCAATAAGGGTATCGGGGTGGCAGGGGTGTTGGCCCATGTGGCGGCCTATTAAGTTGTCAAACAAGATTTGCAAGGGCGTGCTCATTTTAGCTACTATCACCCACGAAATTTACTACTATCATTGACGGATTACTACTACTATCACCTGCGAATATATTTGACTTTCGCAAATTGTTCCCCCAATCGTTCCCCTAAAAATAAGTAGCAGAAATGACAAAGGGCTAGCCTAAGCTAACCCCTTGTTTTATATGGTGCGCCCAAAGAGATTCGAACTCCTGACCCCTTGGTTCGTAGCCAAGTAC
>JAZKFP010000156.1:0-2470 GCA_040386355.1 Pseudomonadota bacterium
TTTAATTGGATTGTCGACAAAAAACGGTATTTTAATTGTCGAATTTATTAATCAATTACGTGATGAAGGCGTTGAATTTAAAGAAGCGATTTTAGATGCATCCATT
Source organism: Pseudomonadota bacterium (assembly GCA_040386355.1). Lineage (GTDB taxonomy): Bacteria > Pseudomonadota > Gammaproteobacteria > Pseudomonadales > UBA6940 > JAZKFP01. Next base: position 107 of record JAZKFP010000156.1, read on the forward strand.
AAACGATTAAGACCGATTGTTATGACAGGAATGACGACAGCAGTAGGTGCAATTCCATTAGTACTATCGCATGGAGCCGGTGCAGAAACACGTCAAGTTATTGGCATTGTTATTTTGTGGGGCGTAACGATTGCAACGTTTATGACGCTGTTGATTGTTCCAATTATTTACGCAAATCTTGCGCGCAATACAAAATCACCTCAGCAACAAACTAAAGAATTGGAACGATTGGAGAATTTGCATCCAAAGAATGAACTTTAACTGATGTAGACTGGCATAAATACGGGTGAATAATTATTTGCCCCTATAAAAATATAGTCATGTGACTAATTTATTTATCTTTGATAAAGCAAGTGTTGGAGAAAATAATTTTATTTCTACAGCAATTTAAACAAAAAACTTTAAAACGTATCAAATGAAACATGCTCGGATAATGAATATACCCGTAGCGTTTGAAAATTAGGGCGCTTCGCGCGCCGCGACTAAAGGCAGCGGCCGGACAAGTGAAACGGTTTAGCATGAATATTTTTTTTCAATCGCAAGGCGCTTTGACGCTGCGTAGCCAAAGCTTTACGCAAGGAAAAGCAACACAGCAAGTGGAAAAAAAGATCATGATAAACACCTAATTTTCATTCGCTACGGGTATATCATCGTAGGGGCGAATAATTATTCGCCCGCTTAAGAGTGTTTAAATGTATTAGAGTGATTCGTATAAATACTAATTAATTACTATAGATCTTTCGCAGGGTTCATTTGGATCAAAGCAAAACTGTACACAAGATGTAAGGCTTAGATATCCTAAAATAGTTACCATAAAAAATAATTTTTTAAAGATATTTTTAGATTTCATATTACAACCATGCAAGAGCATTACCATTAAAAAATTACAATATCATATTTCCACTTTTTTCGGTTGCGGTACTAACCTTAAATAAGGCTTAACCGTTTTCCATCCATTTGGAAATTTCTTTTTTGCTTCTTCATCAGAAACAGAAGGAACAATAATTACATCCTGACCTGATTTCCAATTTACCGGTGTTGCAACGCTAAAATCACTGGTTAATTGCAGTGAATCAATGACGCGTAAAATTTCTTCAAAGTTACGGCCAGTGCTTGCAGGATAGGTAATAATTAATTTAACCTTTTTGTCTGGACCAATCACAAAGACCGAACGCACTGTCATCGTATCGTTAGCTTTTGGATGAATCATGCCGTATAAATTTGAAACTTTTTTATCAGAATCTGCGATTAATGGAAAATTTACCGCATGACCTTGGGTTTCTTTAATATCTTCCGACCATTTATGATGTGAGTCAGTGTAATCCACACTTAATCCAATAACCTTGCAATTTCTTTTATCAAATTCTGGTTTCAATCGAGCCACTTCACCGAGTTCAGTAGTGCATACAGGAGTAAAGTTTTTTGGATGCGAAAATAATACACCCCAACTGTTTCCAAGCCATTGATGAAATTGAATTGCGCCTTCAGTAGTGTCTGCAGAAAAATCTGGGGCGGTGTCGCCTAGTTGTAGAGTCATGAAAATATCCTCCTTAATAATTGTACCGAATGCAGATTGGTTTTCCCGGGTGTTGCATTCTCATTCGCCTGCTCACCTACTTTAGAGTACGCTGCGCGGGCTTATTTCGCATGCGCCTACGGGAAAACCAATCTGCATTCGGTATACTTAAAATGCAATCTCAATCTTAAGAAATCTTACTTTACATTTACATTTAAAGATTCCTTAGGATTTATAAGGCATCGCACCTAAAAAATCTTTTTTACCTACGTCAACGCCGTTGTGTCGCAAAATAGCGTATGCAGTCGTAACATGAAAATATAAATTTGGTATTGCGTGTTGAATTAAGAACTCAGCGCCGGTTACGTATTTTCCTTCCCAACGTGGCTGACTGATTTTTTGCGTAGCAGCATTTACAAAATCTTTTTCTTGAAAGCGTGAAATATAATTTATTACGTCATGAATCCGTGTTTGTAATTCAGCAAGTGTGGTTTCATTATCCTCATGTTTTGGTGCAGCATCAACTTGTCCAACAAGTCTTGCGACACCTAATTTTGCAGTGTCACACGCAATTTGTACTTGGCGAATTAAATTAAATTGATCAACCGCCAACCGGGAATTTAAAAGTACAGAAACATCAGTTTTTTTAAGCTCAGCAAAACTTTCTGCTTTTGCTAAAATCGCGCTGAGATTTGTTAGCATTTTACTGAATTGCACGACAGTTAGATCGTAAAACATAAGGGAACCTTACTAATGAAGTTGATTATATATACCCATAGCGAATGAAAATTAGGTGTTCATCATGATCTTTTTTTCCAGTTACTGCGTTGCTTTTCCTCGCGTAAAGC